>JADGFG010000080.1 GCA_016743995.1 Kangiellaceae bacterium
AGTTTGCGCAGTAATAACTGGTTATTGGAAGCAAACTTAACGCAGAGAGCCGCTAAAATAGTTGTGTTGGATGGTTGTGCTTATCCCGAGTTGAGGTTAATTTATGCAGGCAGTCTGATGAATTTATGTCTTGCCTGTTGGTTACTGTCTGGTTGGCGATTAAAACAATGCTGCTATGCGCAAATAATTATTATTCTATCCTATACTTTACTTTACTTTTAACCGTCATGGATGCCAGCTTCTGGCTGCATCCATTTGGCCCACTGACTAAAAATGCGCCCATTATTTTATTAACCTGGTTACTTTCGAATACTCAAAAACAATAAAAAAAGCAAACAGAGACTGTTTGCTTTTTTCCTGTAGTCGTTAATAAGGACTTGCCAGTTAGCTGCCCTACAAACCTTTACTTTGCAGCTTGTTCAGGCTCCGGTAGCACCGTACTTTTTACTTTGATAATTGCTCTCCCGACCAGTTTCTTAAGATCTTCGAGAATAATATATAGCGAAGGAATTAATAGTAAGGTCACAAATGTGGCAAAGATAATTCCAAAGGATAATGAAACCGCCATAGGAATAACAATTTTAGCCTGCATGCTGGTTTCCGTCATGATCGGTACAAGCCCGATAAATGTGGTTGCAGAGGTTAGCATGATGGCTCTGAATCGACGACATCCCGCGAAAATAACAGCATCCTTAAGGCGGACTCCTTTCTCCCTGGCTTTGTTTATATAGTCAACCATAACCAGAGAATCATTCACCACGACCCCGGCACAAGCCATAATCCCAAAGAAAGACATATCATTTAAATCCATACCCATAATCATATGGCCAAATACCGAGCCAATCACACCAAAGGGAATTACTGTCATTATCATTATTGGTTGCAAATAAGAACGTAACGGCACCGCTAATAAAGTAAATACTACCAGAGCTGCAAGAACACCATTTCGTAGTTGATTGTCAGCACTTTCAATCTCCTCTTGAATTCTTCCAGAAACTTCACTCTGAACTTCTGGATATTTTTTTAATAGCTTCGGCATAAATTCATCACGAATATTTCGTGCAACTTTTCGTGGCTCCACCTGCTCCGCATCAACCGAGCCCCAGATGTTAATGGTACGATTTCCATTTTCTCGTCGAATTCGACTCACCCCGGGAACCAGTTCAATCTCTGCAATTTCTGACAATGGCACTTCCGAACCGTCGGGCGTAAAAATAAGGACATTGTCTACCTGACCAATTGAATTACGCTGAGCTTCAGGATATCGAATCATTACCCTGATTTCTTCGCCATCGCGAAGTATCCGTTGCGCTTCGAGACCATAAAAACTATTGCCTACCTGACGAGCGACATTCGCTAACGTGAGCCCCATACTATATGCCAGTGGTTTCAACTCAAACTGAACTTCCTTAACACTGGTCTGACGGCTGTCTGCAACATCACCAATACCTTGCAAGCTGTTTAACTTTGCTTTTAACTCTCTGGCTGCCGCTAACAACTGTTTATCATCCTTACTTTCCAGTCGAAAGCTGATATCACCATCATCTCTTCTATTGCCAAACAAATTGTCGCCAATATTGATCGATTTGACGCCTGCAATCTTTGGCATCGCTTTTCGCCATCGCTCCGCCAGCTGAAAAGTATTCATAGCCCTTATTTCCGGGTCAACCAGTTTAGCCGTTAACTCCCCGGAGTTTCGACTACGCAAATCAACCGAAAGATACTCAATCATTTTTTCGCCATATTCAGCTTCAACTTCTTTATCAACTTTTCGAAGCGTTTTTTCTATGGTCAATAACGCATCTAATGTTGCCTGTTCTGAACTGTCAATATTCATTTCCAGATTAATCCGCGGGAAGTCATGAGGAATTTTAGGAGTTCCAACATTTCTGACAAGACCACCAGCGAATAATCCGGCAGTGATCATAGCAATAGCGATAAAAGTAAAAAATACAGCGTATCGATAGGTAATGGCCTTTTGAACAATCGGTCGGTAAACATTTTCAATAAAATTCTTTAAACCGTTGTCTACTTTTAATCTTAACCGGTCCATAAAACTATCTGGATTAAAAGGTTTTACTTTCATTTTTACCAGATGTGCCGGCAATATCAGTTTTGATTCAATCAATGAAAAAATAAGGCATAAAATAACAACAACCCCTATCGATTTTCCAAACGCAGAAGAAGGTCCATCCTCCAGCAAAAGCGGGATAAAAGCAGCAATCGTTGTCAACACACCAAAAGTAGCGGGCATAGCAACGCGTTTTACCCCACGAATGACATTTTCTGTTGAATGTCCTTTTTCTTCAATTTCAGCATGTGCACTTTCCCCCATGACAATCGCATCATCAACCACAATACCTAGCACCATGATAAAGGCAAATAAGCTGGTAATATTAAGCGTCACATTGATGAACTCAACAGGCATAAAAAGCAAGGTACCAAGAAAACACACAGGAAGCCCCATCATGACCCAGAAAGCCAGACGCACTCTCAAAAATAGTGCAAGCATCAAAAATACCAGTATGGCACCAGACTTCATGTTATCGATCATCATGTCCAGCCGACCTTGTAGATAGTAAGTTAAGTCCACCCAGATTTCTAACTCAACACCTTTTGGTAGTGATTCTTTTTTTTGTGCGACATATTTTTTAACAACATCAGCGACATCGGTAATATCCTGATTATTTGCAGCTCCAATAAACAACGTAACCGCATTTTTCCCATTAAACTTCGAATATTGTATGCCTTCTTCAAATCCATCCCTTACCGTAGCAACATCTCCCAAAAGCACCTTTGTACCATCTTTTAAAGTAATTAACGGCAAAGATTCAAATTCGTAACCTTTATAAGCCTGTTTCTCTACTCGTAGATTTACGTAACCATTTTCAGCTCTAATCTGTCCTGCCGACATGTTGCGTGATGAATTTCGAACCGCATTGGCAACATCATTAAAACTCAACCCATATTCTCTCAGCTTATCCTTGCTCACTTCTATACTAATTTCATAATTCAGACCACTATAAAAATCAGAAACGTTAATCAAGGGTAACTGCTGAATTTCATCATAAATCAGCTGCCCAATCTCTTTAAGCTCTCTGGGACTCAAATCGCCAAAAAGACTCATGTAAAGCACTTCCTGAGTAAACTTTATTCGCTCTATTTTTGGTCGCTCCATACCTTCAGGAAAACTGGTAATGGAGTCGACTTGCGATTTAACCTCTTCCAGTACCACTTGTGGATCATAAGCTTCATCTATTCTAATGTAACCAGAGGAACTATTTCGATTTGAATAACTGATAACACGTTCCAGGCCCTGAATGGTTTCCAATGCCTCCTCTATTTTTATCGTGATCCCTTCTTCAACTTCTTGTGGTGCCGCACCAGGATAAGCAACGCTAAATTGCAGCCAGTTGATTTCTGGTTGCGGAAACATTTGTTTTCGAATAGTCGTCGCGGTTAGTAGCCCACCAATAATTATAAATATCATTAACAGGTTTGCAGCTACGCTGTTACGAGCAAACCAGGCGATTAACCCCTTATTAGTATCATCCATAAAACTATTCCTCTTTCATCGCAATTTTTGAGTCCGAGTTCTGCTTATCTTTCTCAGTTTTTTCTTTTTTTGCATCCTGATTACCTTGAGCCGATTCTCCAGACTTCATTTCTCCAGACTTCATTTCTCCAGATTTAACTTCCGCAGACTGAACGCTTTTCGATTTTGTTGTATCAGACTTGTCTACATCGGACTTTGCAATATGGGCATTGGTAAAATGTGTTTTATCTGATTCGACTTTGTCTGTACCCGCAACTTCAGTGTTATCCGTACTCTCATTATCTTTATCGCTAGCAAGAGATAGTTTCATACCCTCTACAGGATAATCCAACGCAGAAGTAATGACCTGATCCTGATTGTTTAGCCCAGCCGAAATAATCACCTCCGCCCCATCCTGACGCACAATGACTAAAGAGCGATAATTAAGCGTGTTATCTTGTGAAAGAATTGCAACTTTATTTTTATCAACCAGATGTCTTGGGACTCGAGTCGCGTTATCCAGATGGATACCATCAATAGCGGCGTTTACATACACGCCGTACCGAATCACTTCAGCCTGATTGGTAATCAGCTGATAAGGATCTTTAATTTCTGCCACCAGATAGTTCATGCGACTCGTGCTATCAATAATTCCTTCATTACGAACAATTTTTGCTTGCCAGGTACGTTCTTTTCCGGCAAAAAGACCGGTTAAAGTCACATTAGCATCTTGTCCCATATTAGATAAATATTTTAACTGGTTGTCAGCCACAGGTAACCGAACCTCCGCGACAGAAACACTTAATAATTTACCAATTTTGCTACCCACGGTAACAAATGCTCCCATACCGGTTTCGCGTCCATCAATCAAAGCGTCATAAGGCGCAGAAATCTGGGTACGCTCAAGGTTTCTTTTCGCTCGCTTAACCGCTGCCTCAGCGGCTTTCACTCTTGCCAGTTCCTGTGCTAATTGCGGTTTACGAAGACTCAATTCCGTTGGTGAACGTTTTTTCAATCTTTTCCATTCTTCTTTCGCCACTCTACCATGGGCTCGTTCAAGCTCCAGACCAGCCTGGGCCGCAGCCAGACTTGCTTGCGCTTCAATTAATGCTGCTTCATAATCACTGGGATCAATTTGTGCCAAAACCTGTCCCGACTTAACAAAGCCACCACGAACAAAAGTGCCTGATAACCGGGTTATTTCGCCACTGACCTGAGCCACCAGTTCCGTTTCATACTTAGGCTTCACAACACCATATGAAAAAACCTGCAGCAGCATAGGTGCCAACTCAACTGGCTGTACGGTTACCGTAGGCGTATTATCGACTTTTTCTTTCTCTGCTGGTGGCTTTTTCATACTGGAAAAAGCGAAGAATCCAACAAATCCAACGATAATGACGACAAATACAGCAATAATTTGATTTTTCTTAGTTTTTTCCATAAAAATACCTTATGAGTCTAATTTTCAATTCAGCTTACATAGCCAAATATTCAATCGGTGGCCTTAATAATTGAATCACTTTCCAGCAAGCCAGTAACTGTTAATTAACCAACAACCAGTGTAACCAGAGAGCATCTTTACTCATGCGAGCGAATCTGACTGGCATTTATTCTATTTATCTATAAAAGAATGACAATTATAAACATAGAGTATTAACACCATGTATATAAATATCCGCTAAATGTAAACGGTTGTTACAATCAAGAACTTGTCATTATTTAAATTGTCCAGCATTAACAGCCAAGCCCTGAAGAATATCTCACGTAGAGTTTTATCAGATAAATCAACCTCTTCAGAGAGCCTGCTTTTGGTGCAACCATATGATGAGTCAGTTAAATAACCTCACATGACAAGCTGTTTGTATTCCACAACAGCTTAACAAACTTAATGATTAGTAACTATTTCAATGTTTAGTTACTATACTATTTCAATCAAAGCCCCCTTTTCTAGCCATATTCTATGAAAAAGTAGCGTTTTATTAAACTAACATTGAAAATAAATACAGGCAAAAATAAGTAATTTAAAGAAGGAGCATTAAAATGATAACCAAAATCAAACTATCCGATTTACTCCCTTCTATAAACGTTTACACATTTCAGACAGTATTGCATTTTTACTTTTGTACGACAATCAGCCAGAAATCAGCTCCCTCTTTCAACAGACCGGCTAAATCAACCTCAGGCAATGATGCTAGTAATCACTGGCTGACAGGCAAAATAAAATGACCCACTCTCAATTAATTGATGCAAAGAATCATCATTCTCGAATATCAATCGTTACAAAACGCTGGTCGCAACTAATGACTGGCATAGTGTTACTCATAATATCTTATTCTGGAATAGCCAGCGAAAGATTCAAAATTGGCCTTGCTGTCTGGAGTGGCTATCCAGAAAGTGTAAAAGGCTTTAAAGAGGGCCTGGCTGAACAGGGCTTGATTGAGGGTCAAAATGTTACCTTTATTCAAGGAGAAAAAAGTACCAACGAACAGCTACAAAAGAATGTTGCTCTCAGTTTTAAAAATGCCAAAGTCGACCTGGTTTACTCTCTGACCACTGCAGGTACCAATATTGTAAAATCGGTAATGCCCGAAACAACCCCCATTGTTTTTTCAATTGTGACATACCCTGCTGATTCAGGCCTGATTGAATCCTTTGAGTATTCTGGCAATAACCTGACTGGCACCAGTAACTATGTACCTATTTATCAATATTTTAACTTGCTTAAACTCATTTTACCCAGAATAAAAACTATCGCTATTTTTCACCGAAAAAATGAACCAAACTCAAAGATTCAATCAGCCAATATGCTTAGAGTTCTTAAACGTGAAGGTATCATTGGACTGGATAGAGAACCGGAAAATATTGCTCAGGTAACGCGGATGGGAGAAGAGCTCATAGGAAAAGTCGATGCGTTTATGACAACCACCGATACGCTAATGCAGTCAGGCGGAGAAAAGGCACTGATTAAACTCTCGTTAAAAAACAAAATTCCAATACTTAGCTCCAATAAAACAGGTATTATACAAGGCTCCACCTTTGGCCCTGTTGCTGACTTTCATACCCTGGGTAAAATGGCAGGTAAAAAAGCCGCTCTAATTCTCATGCAGGGAGCCTCTCCCAGTAGAATAAGATCTGAAATTCAACAGCCTCCGCTTTTTTTAGTTAATCGACATTCAACTGAAATGCTGGGAATATCAATTTCAAGAAAAGCACAAAAACTCATTACCTGGATTGGCGAGTGAAACTGACAGCCAAAGTCGTTCTGACTGGTACATTAATTGTTGGTCTTATTCTGGGTAGCAATGGCTTACTGGTCGTTTACAGCATAGAAAAGGATATGTCAGAAAGTATTTCAAATCATCTGGCAGGTGATACCCTGTTTGCCGCTTCTCGAGTTAAAGAAGAAATTCAACATATTAGTTCCATTGCAGAAGTCATCGCAAAAACCCGTGATATATCCAGGTCACTGGACCTTTATGAAAGCAGAGGTATCAATCAGATTTTGAATGATCAGATTCAAATTTATCCTTTTATTAATTATATACTGGTGACAGAAATTGATAGTAGTATCTTTGCTGTCAGTACACGCGATGGTAAAGGAAAAAAATTATCTGGTGAACAGCTTTTGCTAAAGCTTACCCAGACTCATCCAATGTATCGCCCCATCAGTAACGATCATGTCGTTATTAGCCACTCAGGGAATGATCCTTACCTGTCAGTTATAGGGCTCGAAAAAAATGACTCTCAATGGTATATCACCCCCATAAAGAAAAGAGGCAGAATAATCGGCCACATTATCCTCTGCATTAACTGGAGCAAAATATTTACTCAACTGCTTGTTGATATTGTCAATGAACTAGTTGATACCGGAAACCCAATTGATACTGCGCTGATTACCAATGATAATAATACAATATTGAGCTATGACGAAGCCAGACTCAATATTAACAATAAAAGCGGTCCTGAAAATAGAGAACCGCAATTATCCGAAACAAATATAAAGCTTCACAACAATTTAAAAGTTGGAAATAAACTGACCGACACTCTGGGCCTCCTTATCGAAAGTCAGCCAATACCATTTGGAAAATCAAATTATCAGATCAACATTATCTATGACAAAAAAAGAGCGTTACAACCCGTAACAGAAGCCACACGCTTTGTCATTTATTCAACTGTTGTCGGCAGTCTGATATTAGCATTAATTTTATTTGTCACGCTAAGACAAAGCATTTTATCACGCATCACTTTTTTACATGCGTCAATGCGAAAAATTGGACAGGGAGACCTCAAACATCAGGTCATTGAACTGGGTAGTGATGAAATTGGTGAGCTAGGTAGCAGCATTAATGAAATGGTGATAAACCTGAAAAATAAAACCACTTCAGTCGAAGTACTTAATCATGAAGTTGAACTACGAAAGCAGACATTGCTTGAAAAAAAACAACGAGATAGAGAGCTTGCCGAAACACGTAAGTACATTGATGGGATCACTGATAATGCGCCACAGCTACTCTCTTATGTTGATAAAAACCAGCGCTATCAATTTACCAACAAGGCCTATTATGACTGGTTTGGTATCACAGCAGAAAAATTTAGTGGCGCTCATATTAAGGAAGGTCTGGGCGAGAAAAACTATCAGAAAATTCTACCTTACATTCAATCTGCACTTGAAGGTAATGCCATCAGTTTTGATACTCAGTTCCCACATAAAGATGGTGCAACTCGTCATGTTCATGCCACCTATAAACCCGACATTTCGTCAGAAGGCCACGTGCTTGGTTTTTTTATCTCCATTGAAGACGTCACTCGAATTAAACAATCAGAGCATCAATTACGTCAGGTATTAACAGAGCTGGATGAACAAAAATTTGCCCTTGATCAACATGCTATCGTTGCTATTACCGATGTAAAAGGAAAAATTTCTTACGTGAATGATAAACTTTGCGATATCAGCGAGTATCAACGTCATGAATTATTAGGTCAGGACCATCGACTGCTTAACTCAGGTCATCATAGCAAATCCTTTTTTAAACAAATGTACGAAGAAATCACCAAAGGCCAGGTATGGCACGGAAAAGTTTGTAATCGAAAAAAAGGGGGGGGTGAATACTGGGTTGATACGACCATTGTTCCATTTATGAATGAGCAGGGAAAACCTGAAAGCTACATTGCCATTCGTACTGACATTACTGCCGCTAAACACGCTGAAAAAGAAATCCAGGATACGTTAACCCTGCTTGAAACAACACTTGAATCTACCGATAATGGGATACTCGTTACCAGTAACTATGGTACGGCTATTAAAACCAATCAACGCTTTGCCGAACTCTGGAATATCCCGGTGGAAATCATTACTAGCGGTAATGAAAAAGCCATGTTAAAACATGTGATTGCGCAGCTGGCCGATCCAGAAAGTTTCTTGAAAGGAGTAGAAGAAATTCATGCAGATACCACCAAAGAAGTCTTTGACACCCTGGAATTTTCCGACGGTCGTATCTTTGAACGTGTTTCTCGCCCCATGTTACATAACGGGGTTTCTACTGGAAGAGTCTGGAGTTTCAGAGATATTACTCAGCGCCATGAATATGAGAGCAACCTGGTTAAATCAAAAGTAGCTGCGGAAGAAGCCGCCAGAGCCAAAAGTGAATTTCTTGCCAGTATGAGTCATGAAATTCGTACTCCCATGAATGGTGTACTTGGTATGCTCGGCATATTGGAAAAAACGGAACTCAATGAAACTCAGCACCGTCAGGTTAATCTGGCGCAAACAAGTGCCAAAGCACTCCTCAGTTTAATTAATGATATTCTGGATTTTTCAAAAATAGAAGCAGGAAAACTGGAAATTGAGGATGTCGATTTCAACCTGAGAAAAGTACTGGGTGAATTTTCTGAAGCCCAGGCACTCAAAGCCGCAGAAAAGAGTATTGAACTAATCGTTGATATGACGAATATCAACCACTCAATGGTCAGGGGTGATCCCGGTCGATTACGCCAGATATTAAATAATCTGGTTGGAAACGCGCTCAAATTTACCCCCGGTGGTGAAATTATTGTTCGAGCAGCACTGCATGAATGTCTCGATAAAAGCAACAAAAGCAAGGACAACCAGAATTATCAACAACACAACCTGATTTTCTACTGCTCTGTTACGGACACAGGAATAGGGATCCCTAAAGAAAAGCAGGCAAAGCTGTTTGACTCCTTTACTCAGGCAGACTCTTCAACAACCCGCCAGTATGGCGGTACAGGACTTGGTTTATCAATATGCCGGCAACTCTGTGAACTCATTGGTGGTAGCATCAGTGTTAACAGTATTCCTGGTGTGGGTTCCAGTTTTGAATTCAGTTTATTGCTAAAATCCAGTAAGCAATCTTTACCCGTAGTTCCGCCAACAGATATCAGTCAGCTAAACATTCTTATTGTTGATGATAACAAAACAAACCGCGAAGTCCTCAAAGGGCAGCTGGAATCGTGGGGGGCACAAGTTGATGAAGCCAGTGAAGCAAACACGGCATTAAAACTATTAGATAAACGGGCTAATCATCCTGAACAGCCTCAATTTAACCTGGCAATACTGGACATGCAGATGCCATACATCGATGGTGCAGAACTGGGCCAACGTATCCGTTCTGACCAGCGCTTTAACCAGTTAAAACTCGTCATGATGACATCAATGAGTCACCGAGGTGACGCTAATTTTTTTGCAGGGCTGGGATTTCAGGCCTATTTTCCCAAGCCTGTCACCACAGAGGATTTATTTGGTGCGCTTTGCATTGTTCATGATGACGGGAGTACACAGAATAAAACCAACCCATTAGCCACACCACACTCACTTCATGACTTAAAAAAGTCGAATAACCCCGATACGACGGTAAAGGCGCAACAATTACTGGCAGGTTCCCGGATTTTACTGGTAGAAGATAATGCCGTTAACCAGGAAGTCGCAAAAACAATTCTCGAAGATATGGGGTTAACCGTCGATATTGCAGGCAATGGTCTTGAAGCAATTCACCTGCTAAAAGCAATGAGCAGAGAAGCACCTTATGAGCTGGTTCTTATGGATTGTCAGATGCCAGAACTCGATGGATACGAAGCGACAATTGCTATCAGGCAAAATAAAGCAGGTTCTGGTAACGCTAATATTATTATTATAGCAATGACAGCAAACGCTATGAAAGGTGACAAAGAAAAATGCCTGACAACGGGCATGAATGACTATATCAGTAAACCTATTGATCCAGAAAGGCTGGAGCAAAAACTTAATTACTGGATACTGAATTCAGGAGGACGGCAGCCACATACAATCAATCATAAGAAGGAAGAGCCTTGCTTCCCTGTCTGGGATTCAAAAGCCGCTTTAAAAAGACTTCGCAATAAAGAATCAATGCTACTCAAGATTATAGAGCTATTTCTCAAGGAAGGGGCCGATAGATTATTAAAACTAGATAAAGCCGTTAAAGAAAAAGATATTGATTCCATACAACAATACGCTCATTCCCTTAAAGGTAGTGCGGCCAATATTAATGCGGAACAACTTTCAAGATGTATGTCAGAAATAGAACAACAATGCAAAACTGGAGGGCTTAAAAATATTGAAAAAATCAACCAGCTTTCTGATAATACCGAAACCTGCTGGTCCAATCTCAAAGCTGAAATTAGCAGACGTTATCCATCAGGAAAATAATAGCAACATCAGCTACCTGGTTTTAAGCTCTAGACTGTATCTTTGAGCCAACGAACCAGGAAATCAGTGTAAATAGCAAAATACCTGCTGCATCGGCACTCAAATCCATAATATCCAGTCGTCGTGTTTTGATAAAATGCTGACTAAACTCTTCAATAAGAACGAATATTGAGACGAACAAAGTTCCTCGATATATCTTTAACACACGCCAGTGTACTGTTTTAAAATGAGTAACGGCATTAACACCTAAAGTTAATAATCCAAACAGAAAAAAATGCCCCCACTTATCTCCTGCCGGAATACTTCTTACCAACTGGAAGAAGATACTGCTACTCCCCGTATTTGCCTGATAAATAATCCACAAAATAAATATAAAAAATGCCAGGGTCAGCATGATTATCCACTTATGCATTGGTTGTCCTTTGACAATAATGAGCCAACGCTGATTGTAACGCGAGCTTCAGATAGTGAACAAATGATAATTTCTCAAATTTTAAACCGCTTCTCTATTACGATGACGAGATCGATAAAAAAATCATTATTTTTTATTTAATACTTGATTTTTCTTTTCAATTAAATGAGAATGATTATCAATTAGATGTGTGGTTTTTATATAAAACTGAAGAAAACGGGAAATTGACGTAAATGCAACTAACACCTAAAGTCATTTAAACAATAAGCCCACATTACAGAGAAAAGATATGTTAAGCACTCGCACCGAAAAAGATAGCCTGGGCGAACTCGAAGTTCCCGTTGATGCCTGGTATGGCGCACAAACTCAAAGAGCAATTAATAACTTTCCCATCAGTTATCAACCATTGCCCAAAGCATTTATTACCGCACTTTTAAGTATCAAATATGCTGCCGCAAAAACCAATACAAAACTCAAATTAATTAAACCCGATATTGGTAATGCGATAGAAAAAGCAATTACTCAGCTCATTACTGAAAAGAACCTGATGCAACATTTTCCCGTAGATATTTTTCAAACAGGATCGGGAACCAGTACCAATATGAATGCCAATGAAGTCATAGCGACTGTAGCCAGCATCATCCTGGGTAACAAAGTTAGTCCAAATGATCATGTCAATAATGGCCAGAGCAGCAATGATGTTATACCAACCGCCATTCATGTCAGCAGTGCAATCGAAATCAATAACCATTTAATACCTGCGCTGCAGCACCTTGCTCTATGTATTGAAACAAAATCAGACAACCTGAAACACCTGATTAAAACAGGTAGAACCCATTTAATGGATGCCATGCCAGTTAGTATGAGTCAGTCCTTAAATGCCTGGGCTGACCAGATAAGACAAAATATAGAAAACATTAACCATCAACTACCCTCTCTTTATCAATTAGCTCAGGGAGGCACAGCAGTAGGTACAGGTATTAATTCACATCCGGAATTCTCCAGCCTGTTTGCTGAAACACTTGCAAAGGATACCTTGCTGCCCTTTAAACCAGCAGACAATTTTTTTACTCGAATTGGCTCTCAAGACACAGCTGTTGCGCTTTCTGGACAGTTAAAAACAACCGCCGTAACGCTGATGAAAATTGCAAATGATTTACGCTGGATGAACTCTGGGCCACTATCGGGTATTGGTGAAATAGAGCTTCAAGCGCTCCAGCCAGGCTCATCAATTATGCCTGGCAAAGTTAATCCGGTCATCCCAGAAGCAGTAACAATGGTCGCCGCACAGGTTATCGGAAACGACAGCACTATTACCATTGCTGGCCAGTCAGGTAATTTTGAGCTAAATGTCATGTTACCGCTTATTGCTAAAAACCTGCTTGAAAATATTCATTTAATGAGCAACGCCAGCCGGTTGTTAGCCGACAAAGCCATTAGTTCCTTTAAAGTTAATGAAGAAAATTTAAAGAAAAATCTGTCTCTTAACCCTATACTGGTCACCGCTTTAAACCCGATAATTGGTTATCAAAAAGCGGCAGAAATAGCTAAAAAAGCCTACCAGAATAAGCAGCCCATCATTGAGGTTGCGGCAGAAGAAACTGATTTGTCTCTGGATGAACTCACCGCATTACTTGACCCGGAAAAGCTGATTGAAGGTGGTACTCATTAAAGGTGGTACTCATTAAAGGTGGTACTCATTAAAGGTGGTACTCATTAAGGGTGCTACTCAATAAAATATCAATTGAAATTGATTACCTGCAGACAATTACCTGATCTTCAGCATTAAACCATTACCTAAAATTGAGGTATCAAATGCAACATTGGAAAGACCTTATAGAAAAAGCCAACCAGGCTTATTCCACTAAGAACTATAAGATCGCAGTAAAGCACTATCAAACGACGATCTCAGTGGCTATTCAATCGTTTACGCAAGAATTTAAAAAAGATAGCGAAGCTGCGATGGCTTCAATTGTCGTCAGCTGGCTCAATCTTTCAGATTGTTATATTGCACTCAAAGAGTTCGACAACGCAGCCTTCTGCTTTGAACGAGCCTTCAGGTTTGTTAATGAGCAAAACATCATCGCCCTGGACACAAAGCTAACCACTGATAGACACGCTGCTCGTTCAAGATTAAAGTTTACCACGTTGTCAAAGATCAATTATGAGTGGGCTCTATTTCAGAAGAAACATGGGCAACAATTAATGCCTGAAACAAAATTGAAATTAGTTCAAACAATACAAGGTCCTCCGGAAAAAAAGAAAACAAAATCAACCATATTAAGTTTACAAAAATCTTGTATGGCAAAAGTACGAACGAATAATTTTCGCTCACGAGAATCTCGCTTTCTAAAGTCAGCAACGCACAAAATATTGTTAAGCAAAAGAAGCTAACTGATAAAATAAGGAAACTCCCCATGAAAACAGCTCTATCGATACTGATAACAACAGTTCTGTATACTTTTTCAGTTTCTGCTATGTCCCATGAAGGCCATGAGCACATCCACTTAAGTCACTATAGTTTTTATTTTTTACTACTCTGCAGCCTGCTTGCAGTCAGTCCTGTTTTTTACAAACGTTTTCAGAATAATAATAAACCAGAGCATACACTATGATTCACAAAATAATAAAATTTCTCGATAATCGGGTCAGCTTTGAAGAAGTCTCAGCTCACTGTGATATTCCCTGTAAAATTTACGATCCTTCCCCAGCACAACTTGCTGCACTGACAGTCATCAGAATGCTAGACCTGATTAATGAATTCGAACAAAGCAAAAACTTGTCCATAGAAGAAATTTCACAGCTCTCTCGTCTCGTCGCCCAGAAAGAAGAGCATGCTCAAAAAGTTAAAGAGGAAGTTACAGTAATCTGGGGTGATTATTTCAAGCAACCTCAATTTGAACAATTTACAAATACTCACAAACTTGTTCACTCTATTATGTTACAGGCATCCCGTTGTAAGCAGTCAACAGATAAAAGCAATGGCATAGCATTATTGAAGCAGGTCAATCAGTTCGCCATTGATTTCTGGACAACTAAAAATATTGATACGTTCGTAGCGACCAGCCCCTACCCACCGGCAGAACCTGTCGTCTACCCCTGGTTAAATCCACACTCCAGTTAACCAAAAAGTACTTAAACGAAACAAATTGTGTTTAAAATATTAAAAATAAAAGGAAATAGCCTCTCCCCTGCGTTGAATGCTGGTGACTTTGTTTTCACGGTCACTCAGTTTTTCACACCAGAATTAAATAAATTTGCCGTTGTCGAACACCCTTTCTACGGTAAAATAATAAAGCGGATCATTCGTATCAATCAACAAGGCGATCTCCTTTTAGAAGGAGAAAATACCAGTAGCATCAGTACGTTTGATATGGGCTGGGTGAAGCCAGAATGGATTACAGGACTGGTAAAATACTCCTTTAAATGTAGCTCAACCCAAACTATCTCATAACGAGTTATCAGCAGTGTTAATAACAAAATTTCTGCGGAAACTCATTACAACAAAAGATCAGATAACAGCAGATGTACTTCTCTATTTACGTCAGATTTTCTCCTTTCAACTGGAAACAACGAATAAAATGTGTTTATAATTATTTTAATGAAAAGACTGATAACTATGATACTTCAAGCTTCAGCTAGTTAGTGACTTATTTATATATAGTAGCTTATCAAATTTAATTGCCCGTTAAGCTAATGAGTCTGTTAAGCTAAAAACATAGCTAACATAGCCGTCGCTGCCCAGTCGTCAGTTGTTCTTTGTATGACACGTTTTCAGGAAGCCACAATCAATGCCAGTCAATTTAAAGCTACTCTACACCTTTATTACCATTGCAATTTGTACTCTCACCGCTTGTGGCGGAAGTAAAAATGATGGTACACCAATCAGCCTGGGGAGTTCTGAATTTCAATCCGGTGTTTTTCTACCTGAAAGCAACTTTAAAGATCGCTGCCAGACACCCAGAACAGGCATTAATCCAGCAACGGGAAAATCCTACCCGGATAAATCAGGCTCAACTTCTAATGAAAATTTCTGGCTACGCTCCTGGAGCAACAGAACCTATCTCTGGTATAACGAAATCGTCGATGTCGACCCTGCCATGCGCTCTACCGAAGATTATTTTGAATTGTTAAAAACGCCGTTAACTACCGACTCTGGAACTGCAAAAGACAAATACCACTTTACCAATGATACACATGAGTATTACCTGAGCCAGTCGGGCGTTTCCGTAGCTTACGGTATTAAATGGAGAGTTATCAGTTCGACAGTTCCCAGAAAAATTGTCATTGCTTTCACAGAGCAAAATACGCCTGCAACGGCTACCGGGGTTGACCTGAAGCGAGGAATGGAGTTACTGGAAGTCGATACTATTGATGTTATCAACTCTAATGATCCAGCAGGTATAGCAACTATCAACAGTGGTTTATCTCCCGATTCTGAAGGAGAAGAACATTCCTTTAAATTCAGAGATCTTAATGACCAGATTAAAACAGTCACGCTGCAAGCTACAACCATCACCTCAAATCCTGTCCCAATAACCAGTACTATTTCAACCGGAACGGGTAACGTGGGTTATCTGCTATTTAATACACACAATGCCATATCCGAAAAATATCTTAAAGAAGCTGTCGACCAACTCGCACTATCAAATATCACAGACCTGGTACTCGACTTACGCTATAACGGTGGGGGTTACCTGGCCATAGCCAGTCAGTTATCCTATATGATTGCCGGGAACGTGAAAACTACAGGGAAAATTTTTGATAAAACAACTTTTAATGATAAACACCCCAATACTAACCCGATAACCGGTGACAGCATTACCCCTCATCCATTCCATAAACAAACTCTGGGCATTTCGAGCTTACCCAAAGCACAAAATTTGGCGACTTTAAATTTAGCCCGCGTTTTTATTCTGTCAACCAGCAGCACTTGCTCGGCCAGTGAAGCGATCATCAACGGATTAAGAGGCCTTGATGATGTAGAGGTTATTTTAATTGGTTCTACTACCTGTGGTAAACCTTATGGTTTTTACCCGACCGACAACTGCGGCACTACTTATTTCAGTATTCAGCTAAAAGGAGAGAATCACAAAGGTTTTGGTGATTATTCTGACGGCTTTTCTCCCATGAATACCACGGGCACTCCGGGTACTCTGGTAACCGGCTGTAGTGTAGCAGATGACTTTACACAACCATTAGGTAATCAACAAGAAGGCCTGCTACAGGCAGCGCTTAACTATCGACAGAACGAAAGCTGCCCTGTCCCATCAGGAAAAGCTATCAGTAAAACAAATTTCAGGTACTCCGCTAAAACCACTGTCAACGATGGCCTGGCTGTCAGGTTAAAAGAACAACCTTTTACTAATCAGAAAATAATGACCATACCGGGTAGCCAGAATAAAGGGAAATCACAATGAGAAAGATAGCTTATGGAAAAATAACTTGCGGAACACTCAATACGTCAGTACTGATTCTCAGTATTGCTCTTAGTGGCTGCAAAACAATGGCAGAAAACCAGGATACTCAGGCTGTCATCACAGCTCACACCAAAGCAAGCCATGCGGAGCTTGAAACAGTATTCACTCAGGCACTTCACGGTGTTAAACCGACTCTGGCTAAAGATGCTTTCATAAAAGAGAGTAAGCTCATCATTGAGCAAGGCCAGAAACAAACGCTTTCTGGTAATCATAGTAATGGTCGTATTATGGAAAATCCCCATCACTTTAGCCTGGTTTTAACGCAAGGCCAGTGTTACGTTATTGATGAGAAATCAGGTAAACGTTATCCATTAAGCAAAGCCAGCTGCCAGGCAAAATAACAGACTTCTGGCCTGGCCTGACCTGAACTGTATCCAAACTCCCTGGAATTCAGGAGTTTGGATGTAATACGACTTACTGGTTGACCAGCCCTGCATTATTTCCTTCAAGCGCCCTTTCAGCTCGATAACTGGAGCGTACAAATGGGCCCGAAACCACTTCTTTAAATCCAAGCTCAAGTCCCCATTCCCGATACTTGTTAAAATCAGCGGGTGGCACATAACGCTCTACTGGCAAGTGGTTGGGCGTTGGTCGCAGGTATTGTCCAAAAGTAACAATATCCAGCTTAATCGCAGCCAGATCCTGCATAGTCTGCATAATCTCTTCGTCGGTCTCTCCTAACCCCAGCATTAAACTGGTTTTAGTCAGAATGTCAGGTCGATATTGTTTTGAGTGTGCCAGCAGTGACAAGGTTGTTTCATAACTGGCTCTCGGATCTCTGACAGGGTGAGTCAGTCTTTTTACCGTTTCCAGGTTTTGTGCAAAAACTTTAATCCCAGAATCTAGAACTATTTCCAGGTAGCTCAGGTTCCCTTTAAAGTCAGGCGTTAATGTTTCAACACTGACCTGCGGACTGGCTTTAATAATCGCTGAAACACAGTCAGCATAATGTTGTGCGCCACCATCCTCAAGATCATCTCTATCAACAGAGGTCAATACAATATATTTAAGGCCTGTTGAGCTAACAGAATCAGCAGCATTTTGCGGCTCATCTTTATCCAATAAACCTTTTGGGTTACCGGTATCCACAGCACAAAAACGGCAGGCTCTGGTACACACAGATCCCATCAACATAATGGTGGCTGTCCCCGCACTCCAGCACTCTCCAATATTGGGACACATAGATTCTTCGCACACTGTGGCAAGGCGATTATTTCGAACGTTAGACTTCATGGCCTTGTATTTACCGCTAGTCGGCAATTGCACCTTCAACCAGCCAGGCTTACGGCCAAGAGGCTCTGGATGAGCCTTATTTTTATCTTTTATCCCATTTTTTATCGCAGAAATCCCTTGTTCAGTTTTAAACTTATCCCCGCTTTTAACGACAACAGGTATACGCTCACCAATCTGCATTATGTATTTCCTCAAACTTTCTTAAATAGCGTTCTCAGCCAGGTATTAAACTTAGCCAGGTATTAAGCTCAGCCAGACGACAAATTCGATCTGATTAACCAGATGTTTTCAAATAAACCAGAATAATCAAACGGTTAATTACCGGATCAATCAAGCTGCCTGTCAAAAACAGATTCATTGTTTTCAATAAACACGACCTGCTGATACTCAAGTTGGCGCATTATAGCATTGATCAGACCTTTAGCGACGAATAGCATATCACCAGGCCCATTTTGATCAACCACCTGAGTCACATTCATTCCGGCGTAACCACAGGGGTTAATGCGACTAAATGGAGATTTATCCATATCGACATTAAGTGCCAGCCCGTGAAAAGAACAACCTCGACGAACTCTGAGGCCTAAAGAACAGATTTTACTATCTTCAACATAAACACCCGGCGCATCGCTTCTCGCTTCTGCGGTTATATCACAGGATTGAAGCCAGTCAATCACTGAATTTTCTATCGCCGTAACCAATTGTCGAACGCCTAACTTCTTGCGTCTGAGGTCTATCAGAAAATAGACAACCAGTTGCCCTGGACCGTGATAAGTCACCTGTCCACCTCGATCAACCTGAACAACGGGAATATTGCCTGGAGCAAGCAAGTGCTCTGCTTTTCCTGCCTGACCCTGAGTAAATACGGGATTGTGCTCTACCAGCCAGATTTCATCACTGGCGGCAGTATCACGTTCATTGGTATATTTCTGCATTGCGTGCCAGACAGGCACATAATTTTGCACGCCTAACTGCCTGACTTTTAATTGCTGGTGCGTTATTTCAGACATTCACTAATAATTAACACAATTGCGGGTTACAAAAGCATACTGTTTTATAAACAAAACTTTACACATTCCAGGTTATTAACTGCCAGATATATTTCATCCAGCTGCTGTTTTGAGGTAGCAGTAAAATTTATCGTAATTGTTACATAAGTACCTTTTTTACTGGGCCGAAGACGAGGCATATGATTACCAGGAATAAACTGTTGAATAACAGCAACCACCTCATCTTCAACGCCTTCTTTATGATACGCCATCGCTTTAAACATAAATTCACAGGGAAACTGCCAGAGCTCTTCACTATTGGTCTGATCTTCATTCATATTAATATTCTCTAAACACTAAACAGCAGGCGGTTTATATCCAGACAACCTGGAAATGCAGTTTGGATAGATGACTCCTGACTAACAACTAAAATAATGAACTGAACCATAAACTGATTGAATCCATTGTGCGCCCGAAAAAGCCAGCCTCTTCTACAGCCGCCAGTGCGACAAGCGGATATTCAGCAATCGTATCTTTGCCTAATTGAAAATAAACTTTACCGGCTTTCTGACCTTTGTTAATGGGTGCATTAAGCTCATTTTCAACAATAAAATGCGCCTTGAGTTCTTTGGATTTTCCTCGAGGAATAGTCACAAAAATATCATTAGCAATCCCGAGGTCAATTTCATCAGTTTCTCCCATCCATATCCTGGATTTATGCAACAATTTGCCCGCCTGTAATGGTTTGACCGTTTCATAAAAGCGAAATCCAAATGATAGCAAGCGCTTACTTTCTACCTTTCTTGCGGACTTACTATCGGTTCCCATCACTACCGATATCAGACGCATACCGCTCTTTGTCGCGGAAGAAACCAGACAATAACCCGCTTCTTTGGTATGTCCAGTTTTAATGCCATCAACATTTAATGTCGGATCTGACAAAAGCGGGTGTCGATTATAGGTTTGAATATTATTATAGGTATACTCCTTCTCCTTGTATAACGCATACTCGTGTGGAAAATCTCTGATTAATGCCATTCCCAGAATCGCCATATCTCTTGCAGTGGTGCTATGGGATTTTGCTGAAAGACCGTGAGAATTTTCAAAGGTTGTATTTTGCATACCTAATCTGGCCGCATGATGATTCATCAATTCAGTAAATGCCTGCTCAGTACCGGCAACATGTTCAGCCAGCGCAACTGCAGCATCATTGCCTGAAGAAATAATCAGTCCTTTAATTAATGCGTTAACCTTGACTCGTTTACCCACCTCAAGCCACATTAATGAGCTACCTTTAAAAACAGGATTCTGTGCATAAGCCTTTTGACTGATACTTACCTCATCTTCAAGGGAAATATTGCCCGCTTTCAACTCATTTGATACTACATAACTGGTCATCATTTTTGTTAATGATGCGGGAGCAACGGGCATGTCTGGCTGACTTTGAGCAATAACCTTACCACTGTCATAATCCATTAATATGTAAGACTT
>JADGFG010000081.1 GCA_016743995.1 Kangiellaceae bacterium
AACGACGGAAATTATTTAAAACAATCTTTGAGCAGGAACAGAAATACGCCTAAATGGCTAAACCTCTCTTCAGGCTCATTTCTCTATTGGAAAATACTCCTGCCATTGTTAAGTGACAGGTTAACAAGTGACAGGTTAAATAGCGTGATAGCTAAAATTGAGCGATGGATTTAAATTAAGCGGTGGACTGAATTCGGTTTTCAATGGCGTCAAAAAGCATACCCGCAATATTAATCTGGTACGCCGCATCAATTTCTTTAATACAGGTTGGACTGGTCACATTAATTTCCGTCAGGTAATCACCAATGACATCCAGTCCGGCAAACATGATACCTTTCTTTTTCAATACCGGGCCGACCTGCTCTGCAATCCAGTAATCCTTCTCCGTTAACGGGCGTGCTTCACCGCGTCCGCCAGCGGCCAGGTTACCTCTGGTTTCACCTTTGGCGGGAATTCTGGCCAGGCAATAGGGGACGGGGGTGCCATCAATCATTAGAATACGTTTATCACCCTGTGATATTTCAGGGATGAATCTCTGGGCCATGGCCGATTGTGATCCCAGGTGAGTTAACGTCTCTATGATGACGGCGACGTTTGGGTCATCTTGTCTGACTCTGAAAATAGAACTGCCTCCCATGCCATCAAGTGGTTTAATGATGATATCCTGGTGTTTTGCCAGAAAGTCCCTGAAATCATTGGCTTTACGGCTGACCATCATATCGGTGGTACATTGTGGAAACCAGGCGGTAAAGAGTTTTTCGTTGGCATCGCGAATACTTTGTGGATTGTTGACTACCAGTACACCTTGTTCTTGTGCGAGTTGCAGTAAGTAGGTTGAATAAACAAACTCCATATCAAATGGCGGATCTTTACGCATTAATATCACATCAAGCTGGTTAATATCGAGTGTTTCCGGAGTGCTCAGTTGGTACCAGCATTTATCATTATCGACTACACGAAGCGAATGAACCTGCGCTTTTACCTGTTGATTTTGTAAGGAGAGATCATTTTGTTCGAGGTAATACAGGGTGTGGTTTCTTTGTTGCGCTTCAAGCAACATGGCAAAACTGCTGTCTTTTTTAATGTTAATTTTACTAATTGGGTCCATTAGTATCGCTATTTTTAACGACATGCAAATTCTCGTCTATAATTGCTATGAGCCGAAGGTTACTATTGTTGGCTAAATATAGATACAAAAATTACAAATTCAGTTGTTTATGTATATTTATCAGATGGTTAGGGTGCTTTATTAAAGTTGTATGCTTGTCTTGCCTTTTAAAAGCTTGATTCTTAAAGTTTTCTTTTTTAAGCTACTTAATCAAATGAGTATTAGTAAATGGCTCGCAAATCACACAAAACTCGGTGGATTAGCAGTGTCTTTTATGTTAAAAACTACCATTGTTTATGTGCGCTATTTTTATACACATAATTAAACAGGTGATTTGAATTTGAATGACGGACATCATATTGAATGTCTGATGAGGAAAGATTGATGGAAAATAAGTTTCAAGGTTTAAAAGCAATGGTGATCGATGATAGTAAAACGATCCGCCGTACCGCCGAAACCTTGCTTAAAAAAGTCGGCTGTGAAGTAGTTACTGCCGTTGACGGTTTTGACGCACTGGCTAAGATTGCTGATAATAAACCTGATATCATTTTTGTAGATATTATGATGCCAAGGCTAGATGGTTATCAAACTTGCGCATTGATTAAAAACAATAAAGACTTTCAAGATACACCAGTTGTGATGTTATCTAGCAAAGATGGATTGTTTGATCGGGCAAAAGGCAGGATTGTTGGGTCTGATCAATATTTAACCAAGCCATTTAGCCGTGACGAATTGTTAGGTGCTATTACTGAACATGTTAGCCACGCTTAATTGATCACTGATATTCAATTGTGACAAGTGAGCTTTGAGTTATCTTTATTATGAAGCTACACGGGAGAGATAAATAAATGTCTAAAATTTTAATTGTTGATGATTCACCAACAGAAACTCATGTTTTATCGACAATACTCGAGTCTAATGGTTATCAGATTGTAACCGCAGAAAGCGGCGAGGCTGGAGTTGAAGTTGCCAAACAGGAGTTACCTGATCTTGTTCTGATGGATGTTGTGATGCCGGGTTTAAATGGCTTTCAGGCAACCAGACAACTGAAGAGAGAACCAACTACTGCTCATATACCTGTCATTATTGTTACCACTAAAGATCAGGAAACAGACAAAATATGGGGAATGCGTCAAGGCGCAAAAGATTATCTGACTAAACCTGTCGATGAGAAAAACTTAATCAATACCATTCAGGCTATATTAGGTCGTTGATTGTGATTGTTGTCGAGTTATCAGTGGGCGTGACTAATTGAGTATGAGTGAAATAACCAATATACAGGCGTTTGAGTTTCTTCAGAGTATTGAGCAGCGAAGTTTTGATAGTGTCGCAGGTTCGCCACGAGAAGAAGATTTAAGTCGTTTCTGGTCTGGCGTAGGGTTTCGTCTCGCTGGAATAGATTATGTGGTCAAATTAGACGAAGTTGCTGAAATTATTTCTGTACCTCGATTTACTAAAGTACCGGGTGCAAAAAAGTGGGTTAAAGGTCTGGCAAACATTCGAGGCACTTTGTTACCTATTATGGATCTTCATGGTTTCTTAGGGCGTAAAGCCCCCCACGGTTTGCGCAGACAGCGTCTGCTGGTGGTTAATCATGGTGGCGTTCATTGCGGGGTCGTTGTTGATGAAGTCTTAGGTTTAAATCACTTTGAAGACGAAAGCTGGAAAAAGGAAATTCCTGTAAACGATGAAGCCGTATCGCCCTTTTTACAAGGAGGGTTTTTGTCGGGAGAAAAACTGTGGACTGTTTTTAGCCTGAACGCCTTAGCTGAGACTCCGTCTTTTCGTAAGGTTGCCGTGTAATTCAGGCGGTAAAAAATATAGATGTGTTTTATTCATTTGGAAAACAATTGCATTCAGGAATTAAATTATGAGCGCAGCAGACGATAAAAAAGGTCGGTTGGAAGCAAAATCAAGTACAGGTGTTTACATCGGTCTTCTCTTATTTTTCATTTTAATTGGAGGAGCTAACCTTGCTTTTAGTATTTATTTTAGCCAACAAAATCAGACTCGGCTTTCAAAATCGGGTGATTTAAGGGTTCTTTCACAGCAAGTTGCGAAGAACGCTTCTGAAGCGTTAAATGGTAATGTTGAAGCATTCCATTTATTAACGGCTTCCAGAAAAGAGTTTCAGGCACAATTTAATCATCTGGATAAAGGTGATGACTCTAAAGGATTGAGGCCTTCACCATCTAATATTCGCAATAATCAGGTACGACAGGTTGGTAACTTGTGGGGCGACATGAAGCTTAATGCTGAAGTTGTCGCCGAAGGTGAGCAGACGGTTGTTGGTTTATATGAAACCTCATCCAAATTATCTGCCACGATACCTCAGATGCAATTTTTATATCAGAATGTTCAGGATATTTTGCTCGACTCTAAAGCTTCTCCTGAGCAGGTGATGTTTGCAACTCGTCAATCTACCTACGCAGAAAGAATTGTAAGAAGTTTCCAGAAAGTATTGAGTGGTGGTGAAGACGCTTCCAATGCGGCGGAAAACTTCGGTCGTGATGTTGATGTGTTTGGCGGTGTACTTACGGGCATGCTGGAAGGCGATGCCATGTTGGGAATAACCCGAGTTAGAAATAAAGAAGCTCGCCAAGCATTACAGGATATCTCTGCACTTTATGTTGAAGTGAAAGAAAGTGTGGATTACGTAATTAGTCATACGGAAGAATTATTCAAAATTCATGAAGCTTCGGACAAAATTTTTGCTCAGGCGAGCAGTATGTTAGCGCTGACTGAAGATTTACAGGAAGCATTTGAAAGTCAGACGACAAATTTAAGACAAGTGGGACATCCATTTTATTCAGCGGTTGCTGGTGGATTGATACTGATTATGATTATCCTGCTTTATGTTCGTCAACGTAAAGACCTGAGAGGACGTACTAAGAGAGCTCGACTGGTTGCTGATCAGGAAAAATTACAAAACGAAAGAAATCAACAAGCGATCATTCGACTACTTGATGAAATGGAAGGACTGGCTGATGGTGATTTGACCACAAATGCTACGGTAACCGAAGACTTTACTGGAGCCATTGCAGACGCGATGAACTTTACCATTGACCAATTGAGAAATCTGGTTTCGACGATTAAAGATTCGGTTGTTAAACTGGCAAATGCAACCGATGTTACCCAGAGTATTTCGATGGAGCTTGCTCAGGCATCTCGTAATCAGGCTCAGGAAATTACGGGCGCATCGGCGGCGATCAACGAAATGGCCGTATCTATTGAGCAAGTATCTGCGAATGCATCTGAATCATCAACGGTTGCTGAAAAATCGGTTGATATTGCGAAAAAAGGTGGTGAAGTGGTACGAAATACCATCCAGGGGATGGATACTATTCGTGAACAAATACAGGAAACATCTAAGCGGATTAAACGTCTGGGTGAATCTTCTCAGGAAATTGGTGATATCGTATCTCTGATTAATGACATTTCTGACCAAACCAACATACTGGCACTTAACGCGGCAATTCAGGCATCGATGGCGGGTGAAGCCGGACGTGGTTTTGCGGTTGTTGCCGATGAGGTACAGCGACTGGCTGAACGTTCCGGTAACGCGACCAAGCAGATTGAAGCGCTGGTAAAAACCATTCAAACGGATACTAATGAAGCGGTTATCTCGATGGAAGCAAGTACATCTGAGGTGGTACATGGAGCTCGCCTTGCCCAGGATGCGGGTGTTGCACTGGAAGAAATTGAGCGAGTATCAAAAACGTTAGCTGATTTAATTCAAAATATTTCGAATGCAGCTCGTCAACAGGCAGCTTCTGCCGGTCATGTATCTAATACGATGAATGTTATCCAGGAAATTACTAACCAGACTTCGGAAGGTACACAAAATACAGCAAGTTCTATCGGAAAACTGGCTGAACTGGCTGATGAATTAAACAATTCTATCTCTGGTTTCAAATTACCAGAAGAAGCGTAAACTGAGTCTATATGTCGGCGTTTAATATGCCAGAAATGCATTCCGATGAGTTTGTTTTATGGCAAGCTCTTCTGGAAAAGCAAACTGGTCTGTGGTTGCCAGAAAGTCGTAAGACTTTTCTGGTGGCGGCACTTTCCAGACACATGAAAGAGAAAAGCGTTAAAGATTATAGCGAACTTTATTCTCGTTTGAATGCTGGATCTGTTTCTGTGCTTGACTGGGCTTCACTGGTTGATTCTCTTACGGTCCATGAAACTTGTTTTTACAGGGAAAAAGCATCACTGCAGATAGTGTTGAGTTATTGTCGAAACACATTGATGGATCGATTTAAACAGTTTCCCGGTCAGCCTCAGCATATTCAATTATGGAGCGTTGGTTGCTCCACTGGTGAAGAAGCTTATAGTCTGGCTATTGAATTAGATAAATTGAACGTCGGTTTTAAGGAAGCCAATACTGGAAGCGCCTATTTTGGTGTCGCCGGAGTTGATATCAGTTATCCGTCACTGGCGGTTGCCAGAGAAGGAATCTATCTGGGCAGGCAGTTAAATTTTGTGCCTCAGGTAACAAAGAATACTTATTTTAATCGTTTGTCTGATGAGTATTATCAGATAAAGGATCATATTAGACAGCGAACTTGTTTTATTCAGGGAAACATTCTGGATTTACAGGCAAAAGTGAAGCAGGAATATGATGTTATCTATTGTCAGAATGTTTTAATTTATTTTAAACATGAAAGAAAGCTGGAAGTTATTGCACAATTAACAAAAAGATTAAAGCCGGGTGGTTTATTGGTTCTGGGGCATGGAGAAATTACTAGTGTTAATAGTGATGAACTCACCAGAGTTAATAATAAACATTGTTTAGCGTATTTACGCAAAGACGAAGAAAAACGAATGGCGGAGTAGTCATGAAAGACAATTATGACCAGTTGGCTTTAAGCTGGGTCAGAAAAGAAATTAATAATACTCTTGATCAAGCACGCAAGGGGCTGGAAAATTTTGCTGAAGATACGCAGGATCAAACTCAGATCCAGTTTTGCATTAATTGTCTCCATCAGGTGCAGGGGACGTTACAAATGCTTGAATTTACCGGGGCTGCCAGACTGGCTCAGGAAATGGAAGCGCTTGCTGAAAAAATGTCATCGGAAACCCGTTATGCGGTAGAGTTTGCCTTTGAAGTATTGATGCGTGCATTGTTACAGATGCCTGGTTATCTTGAAAAAGTTGAAGATGGCCAGAAAGACATTCCTGTCATCTTGCTGCCGCTAATTAATGAGCTTCGAGGTGCTCATGGGCAAACGCTACTAACAGAACAGGAAGTTTTCAGCGCGAATACTGCTGGTGTTGTTCCACCTAGAGCGATTGAAAAAGCATCGGACCAGGATAAGACTAGAGCTTTTCAGGATAATGCTAAAAAATTAAGAGCGCATTTTCAGAAAGGATTAACAGGAGTTATTCGTACTCAGAATATTAAAGAATCGCTTTCCAGAATTCATAAAGTTCTTATTCGAATTGAAGCCTTAACCGAAGGTCATCCTGTTGCCAGGTTGTGGTGGGTTGCTGACGGATTTATTTTTTCAATTACTGAAAAAGGGTTGTATAAGAAAAAAGAAATTCATATGTTGCTTGCGCAAGTCGATAAGCAGATTAAACGATTATCTGATGAAGGTGAACGAGCACTTAATGATGTTATTCCAGAAGAATTACTTTCAAAACTGTTATATTATGTTGCTCGATCTAATTCAAAAAACGCCAGAGTTCAGTCACTGAAAAAAGAATTTAATCTCGAGTCTTCTTTGTCCGATAGTAAGGAAGTTAAAGAACGACAGGATAAACTGACACGACCAGACTCTACTGCAATAACCAGTGTGGTTGATGCCATTAACGAAGAGCTGGCTTCTGTTAAAGACCAGTTAGATTTATTTGTTCGTTCAAAATCAAAAGATCTCTCTCAGTTACTAACTTTAGTTAACTCTTTGTCGAGAATTTCAGATACGCTAACCTTGTTAGAGCTGGCTATTCCCAGAGATGTTATCAGACAACAAATGAAAAGCATTCAAAAACTGATTGACTTAAATCAGGCACCGGAAGACGCTGTTATTATGGATGTTGCTGGAGCGTTGTTATTTGTAGAGGCTAATCTTAAGAATGTTAATCTGGAAATGGACGAAAAGGAAACTGATGAAGCCGATTCCGAAAAAATAAGTCAGGCTCATGCTAAGGAGTCGCAGGTTGATGAAGCGACATCAACCTTAATTAAAGTTGCGCGCAAAAGTATGCAACTAGCCAAAGATAAACTGATTGATTTTATTGCTTCAGGATTTGATAAAGAAACTGTATCGGAAGTACCTATTTTATTAGACGAAGTTATTGGTGGAACCAGAATTATTCAGTTTGGTGAAGCAGCAGACATATTGTTATTGGCGAAAAAATTTATTGAAAAGCGAATAATCGATATTAACGTTCAACCCAGAGAAAAGCATCTGGATGCATTGGCCGATGTCGTGACGAGTGTCGAGTATTACCTGGAAGCTTCAGAAGAAGGGAAGCACCGTGGTCTGGGCTCAATATTAAAAGGCGCTCAAAAAAGCATTGATACATTAGAGGCTTCGCTCGCAGAAGAAATTAATGAAGTTGACAATATTATTGTACCCGATTCAGAAACCGCCGTGGTTGATTCTCCGCAGTTTGAATTTGTAGAAAAAACTGAAGAGAAGGCAGATGTTATTCCATTCCTTGCACCTGCTTCAGAAAAAGAAGCTGACGAATCGTTGATCGATGAGGAAGTTCTGGAAATATTTCTGGAAGAAGCAGAAGAAGAAACTCAGATTATAGAAGAAATACTACCTCGCTGGGCTGAAAACGTACATGATGAAGAGGCGCTTACAACTATGCGCCGTTCTTTTCATACTTTAAAAGGAAGTGGCCGGCTGGTTGGTGCAACGATTATCGGAGACGTTAGTTGGGCTATTGAGAACATGCTTAATAAAGTTATAGAGGAATCTATTCCGGCAGAAATGCCTGTGATTTCTATAATGACTGAAGTCCAACAAATGTTACCTCGTCTGGTTGAGCATTTTGCCAAACAAACAACTTGTGATTTGAACTATCAGCAATTGATAGCAAAGGCTAATCATATCTCTTCAGGTAAGCCTGTTTCAGAGTTTAATGAAAATACTGGGGTCAGTACAAAATACATTCATGCACTTTCTGATTCGCCTGATGTCGAAGCAGAATTAGAAACAGTAGTCGAAGAGGCTATTGATCCCGTTTTATTAGAAATTTTTTCAACGGAAGCTGAAAGTCATTTACAGACAATTAATGATTATATTAAAGCTGCATCTAGCGAAGGTAGTGTTGCGGTAACGGACGATCTTATCCGAGCATTACATACCTTGAAAGGTAGCGCCAGTATGGCGGCGATTGAACATATTTCTGGTTTAACCGGGCCCTGGGAAAAATATGCTCGATTAATTAAGGGAAGTGGTAAGCGTTTTGAACAATCGGTTATGCAAATATTAAAAGAGACCTATAAGGCTCTGGCTGGTTCGGTACAGAATTTAAATGATGGTAAGTCAATCAATGTAGATAACCTGGAATCACTTCAACAAAAAGTGATGCAACTGGATGCCAATGTTAAGGCCGCCAGCGTTTCCGGAAAACACAGAGATCAGCAATTTGTTTCGATATTTTTAACTGAAGGCCTGGATGTTCTGCATGAAGTCACAAAACTTAATGATGAGCTGGCAGAAGATTTTACGAATGAAACGGTTAAAGAATCGATTAAAACTGAACTGGATGCTTTTCATCGTGGTGCTCAGCTATTAGGCATTGAACACCTTGAAGTTCTAGCTGATAGTACGGAAAGGTTGGCTGGGGCAATTGTTGGAAGAAATAACATCAATTCTGAATTTACTCAATTAATGGCAGAGTCGATTGAATTGTTATTGATTATGTTAAACAAAATTGCATCTGAAGAAGATCTGGTTTCTCCAGAAGCAATTACCAGCAAAATGACTCGCTGGATAGAAGCGTTAAGTACTTCAAGTGTGCCTGAAGATATGGATGTTGAGTTGGTCGAGCTTTTTGTTGAAGAAGGCGAAGAGCTTATTGAAACAGCTCAGGATTTATTTACGCGCTGGAAAGATAATCTTGAAAGTAAAGATATTATTGGTGAGTTGAGGCGAATTTTTCATACGATTAAAGGGAGTTCTCGAATGGCTGGAGCTATGGCCATTGGAGATCTGGGCCATGCTGCAGAAGATATTTTTAATACGATAGTTGATTTTGGGCGTAAGGTAGAGTCAGATGATTATGAAATTATTCTGGCGACAACAAATAAACTGGATAGCATGATAGCCGAGCTTAAATCATTGCGTTGGCCAGTAGGAGCGAGTAAGGAAATTAAGGTTATTCGACGTTATTTATCACCCGACGATGTTGAAGCTGAAGTTGAAGTTGAAGAAGAGTTGGTGGAAGATAGCGCTGTTGTAGAGCTTCCTGAATCGTCTGAAGTTATTGACGAAATTCCAATGGTTGTTGACGCGGTGAGTGAGGATGATGCTCACCTGGTGATGCAACAAGAGGAAGATATTTCGGATAGTTCAGAGCTCAAGGAAGAATTTTCTCTGTCTGATGATTCTGAACTCGAAGTTGATAGTCCGTCTGTAGTAGAGGGCTCTGGTGAGAAGAGTTCGGCTGATCATATTAATGTACTCGATGAAGAGTTTGAATTTGATAGTCAGCCTGTATTTGAAATAGAAGATACAATTTCTGATTCGTTGGAAATTGATGAACCTGTTATAGATGAGCCTGTTATAGATGAATCTCTGGTTGAGGAGTTAATTGAAGATGAGCTGGTTGAAGATGAACTGGTTGCAGACGATTCTTCCATAGAGCTGGGTACGGGAGACAAGCTGGAAGAAGCGTTCAGTTCTGAAAGTGAAGTCATTGAAGAAGCAGCAGAAGAGGATGAAGTGGCATCCGTTAAATCCAGTTTGGCTGATGCAGAGAAAATCGATGGTAATATTGTTGATTTTTCTGAGGTTGAGTCACCTGTTACGGAGATAGTTGTTGAAGATACCATTTCGCCAGCAGCACCAATTATTGTTACTGGAAATATTCATAAAGTAGAGCTGGATGAAGACGGCGAGGAAGTGCTTGATATTTATCTGGAGGAGGCTGAAGAGTTACTGGTTGCTCTGGATGAAGGTCTGCATGATTGGTCGGTAGATTTACAAAATAAAGAAGCTGTTGATTTGTTACAGCGTACTTTGCATACCTTCAAAGGTGGGGCCAGATTAACTGACCTGGTTATTCTGGGAGATTTAACTCATGAAATGGAAACCTATTTTGAAAAGCTCCATACTGGTGTGTTGAACGCCAATCAGCAAGCGGTTGATTTTTTACTGCAGGGTTATGATGTGATTGAAAGTCTGGTCACTGAGGTGAGAGATCTTCGCCAGATGACCTTGCCGGAACAATATTTAAAATCTCTTCATGCGTTGATAAAAGGTGAACAACCAGTATTTGCAACTGAAGAAACTGATTCAACGGAAGATTCGCCTGTTGCTGAAAATATTGAAGCGTTTGAATCGAAGAAGACTGATAAGCAAGAAGAATCAGACACGGTTAAAACCCATGCTGCCGAAGTGGTTTCATTTGAAAAAGCCAAACAGGATAAAGCAGAGTTTAAGCCTAAGCCGCAGCAGATTGCTGAGGTTGTCAGGATCCCATCGGAACAACTGGAAAGTATTGTAAATCTGGCTGGTGAGACGAGTATTTATCGTTCTCGTCAGGAACAACAGATGTCAGTTTTTCGCTATAACCTTGAAGAGATGAGCTCGACCATAGAGCGTTTACGTGATCAGCTAAGAAATCTTGAAATTGAAACCGATGCTCAAATTTCCTATCGGCGAGAGATTTCTGGTGGTACGGAGTATGAAGATTTTGACCCACTTGAAATGGACCGATATACGCGACAGCAAGAGCTAACACGGGGGCTGAGCGAAAGTTCGGTCGATTTATTAAGTTTAAAGGAAACATTAGACTCCTTAATGTCTGATTCGGAAACCTTGTTATTACAACAGGGCAGAGTGAACACAGAGATGCAGGAAGGTTTGATGCGAACACGTCTGACGCCATTTGAGAGCCTTGTTCCCAGGCTGCGCCGAATGGTCAGGCAGATCAGTACAGAGTTAGGTAAAACCATTGAGTTATCAATTACTGCTGACGGTGAAATGGATCGTACAGTGTTGGATAGAATGATTGCACCACTTGAGCATATGCTCAGAAATGCAATGGACCATGGTATTGAATCTCCGGAAGAAAGAAGAGCGAATAACAAGTCAGAAAAAGGGACGGTAAAAATCTCTTTATATCGTGAAGGTAATGAAGTTTTCATTAAAATAAACGATGATGGAAGAGGGCTTAACCTGGAAGCTATCCGTAAAAAGGCGCTTGAAAAAGGATTGATTACGATTAACTCGACGTTAACTGATCATGAATTGCAGCAGTTGATTCTTGAGGCCGGTTTTAGTACGGCAGAGAAAATCACTCAGATTTCCGGGCGTGGCGTTGGAATGGATGTTGTTAGTAGTGAAATTAAACAGCTTGGTGGTGTAATAGAAATTGATTCGACGCTGGGTACAGGCACAACGTTCACCGTTAAATTACCATTTACCATGTCTGTTAATCATGCATTAATGGTTCAGTTAGGTGAAGAAGTGTATGCCATACCTCTGGCTAATATTGAAGGCATTGTGCGGGTAAGTCCTTTTGAACTGGAAGAATATTATTCTGACGTTAACTCTTCGTTTGAATATGCCGGTATTGATTATTCGATGTATTACCTGGGTCAGATTCTTGATCATCAGACTGCTGCTAATTTAGAAGGTGTGACTCATCCATTGCCTGTTTTATTGTTGCATGGAGCCGATCATCCTACTGCCTTGCAAGTTGATGACTTGCTTGGAAGTCGTGAAATTGTGGTGAAGTCTATCGGTACGCAGTTAAGTTCTATTAGTGGTTTATCTGGCGCAACAATTCTTGGTGATGGTCGAGTTGTTATGATTCTGGATATGCCTGCTCTGATAAGAAGAATTGACGCAACGGTGATCAGTGATGATGACCGAGTGGTTGACGTTGCAGATGATAAGGCACCCGTAGTCATGGTCGTCGATGATTCGATTACAGTTCGTAAAGTGACGACGCGTTTACTGGAGCGAAATGATTTTGAAGTTATTACTGCTAAAGATGGTGTTGATGCACTCACTGTTTTAGGCGAAATTAGACCTGATGTCATGCTTTTAGATATTGAAATGCCGCGTATGGATGGTTTTGAACTAGCAACCATCATTCGTCATGATGAAGCGATGAAAGATTTACCGATTATAATGATTACCTCCCGTACTGGTGAGAAGCATAGAGAAAGAGCTGAACAGATTGGTGTTAATCAATATATGGGTAAACCGTATAACGAAGTCGATTTATTGGATTCAATTTCAGCGTTATTGCCAAATAAATCCTGAGGAACAAAGTGAGCGGTTTAAAAATAGGCCTGGTCGCAACCGATGGTTGTGAATGCGAGCAGTTGGTTCAATTGCTTGTTAAATCCGGCGCGCAAATTGCGTATAAAATTTGTCCTGAAGATATATCGGATGAACATGTTGAAGCGAACAACCTGCACGTCTGGTTATTAAACGTTGATGATGATTCATGGCATGATTCAGTTGATCATTTACTGGATGAGTCAGAAGTACCGGTTTATCTCAGTGAGCCTGGAACATTATTAAAGCAATCACATCCTGATTACTGGTGTTCTAATCTGATCGAAAGGCTGTATGAAATTACAGGGCTAGAACAGTCTGAGCCATCTGTAACTGATTCATCGCCTGGCGAACTGGAAGCAGAAGCAAGAGAGTTAACTGCTAAGGTTGCTACGGGTGAAGTGTCAGAAGAACCTGAGCATGAACCTGAAGCATTGACTCGCTCACTGGATGAGTTGGAATTAACGACGATTGGGTTACCTGAGGATATTACAGCTGATCTGGTATCTGAGCTTGAAAGCTTGTCACCTGTTTTAAGAGATGATATTGAGCCAGATGAGTCTCTGGCTTATTCTGCAAAAGTCGAGACACAGAAAAGTGATTCGATAGCGGATTTAACACCAGAGCTGGAAGCGCTTACTCTGGAGTCTCTTGATTTATCTGACGTGAAAATTGATTTAGCAAAAGAGAGTAATGAGGAGAAGCCTGAAGCCGAGGGCCTGGAAGATGCTGAGACGCTTGATTTATTAAATGAGGAAGAGCTCAATTCTGAGCTGGATTTTGAGTTAGAGACTGATTCATTTGGTAGCCTGGACTCATTGTCGTTGGAAGAAAGCTCTGATTTGACTGAGCTGCACTCAGCTGAAGAATATGTACCGGCTGGAGATAAAGCCCAGTTAGAAAACATTCAGTTGGAAAGCTCTCAGTTAGAAAACTCCCAGTTAGAAAATTCACAGTCAGATGACCCCATATCTATTAACGATTCGACATTTGATACTGAAGGTCTGACACTGGAACTTGAAGAAGAAAAACAACAAGTTGCTGAAAAAATATCTGGACGAGCCAGTTTTCATATTGATGAGGAAGACGCTAGTTTATCAGAGAGTGAAACCAAACATAGTGTTTCTGTACAAGAAAAACCCGTTGAGGATGAAATGGGTCTTTCCCTGGAAACGTTTGAAGAAGAAAAGCCGGTAACAGGAAAAGCTAATTTTCTTGATGATAGTTTCAATGATATTTCTACTGAACCATTAAATGAATCAGAAAAAAAAGTGTCTGATTACATAGAGCCCGATAATAGCGGAACGGATAACAATGACGCAGGTAACGAAAGCCTGCTTTTGGAAAAATATTCAGAAGAGTCAGAAGAGTTAGTTGAACTGTCTCTGGGTGAGGCTGTACTGAATAATGACATTAATCTGAACGAGTCTCTTGAGCTTGATGATGAATTAAATCTGGAGTTGGATTTTGATTCAGAGATTGAGCTAGCTCCTGAAGCAATACAAAATATAGCGCGAGAAGCTGTTGAGACAACAGAATCTGTAAGTTCATTATCTAATGATCAATTTGAGCTGGATATGGCGCTTCTGGACGAAACGGATGAAGTCGGAACTGAACTGCCCGCTCAGGATGAGTTAATCCAAGATGATTTAATTCAGGAGCAAGGGCTCGATGAATTTGTTTTAGAGGAACGGGTTCATGCTGAGTCGGATGAGTTAGCTTTAGAAGAGCTGCTACTGGCCGAGCCTGATTCTGATGAAACAGAATCTGATGAAACGAATTCTGATGAACCAGAACTCGATGAGTTGGTTGATGAGTCCGTTCTGGCTGGCTCAGCAGAAAATAATTATATTGATTTTGGTGAAGGCGATAAGTCAAAGAATTCTGAACCTGCGCTCGAATTTGAAATTCCAATGCTGGAGGAAGCCGCTACTGATGTTGATTTTGTTGAAAGAGAATTCACCACATCAATAAATACGCTGCGTACTCCTTGCTGGGTTATTGGCGCTTCTCTTGGCGGGCCTGCGGCAGTTAAACGTTTTTTACAATGTATTCCAAAAGATATTAATGCCAGCTTTATTGTTGCTCAGCATATTGATGAGAACTTTTTACCCGTTATGGCTGAAATATTAACAACCAATAGCCAATTTGAAGTCACTGTGGCTAATGGAAGTAGTGATATGAAGCCAGGTAAAGTCTACCTGGCTCCGTTGAAAGGCAAGCTAATCTGTTTACAAGATGGTTCAATGCTGGTTGATCACTCTCAGAAATGGACTCCCCCTTATTCGCCCTGTATTGATGATGTAATTGACGCGGTTAGCAGGGTTTACAAGGAGTTTTCTGGAGCAATTATTTTTAGTGGGATGGGGGATGATGGATTAAAAGGAGCCAGGAAGATGCGGGCTGCGGGAGGAAAAGTCTGGGCTCAATCTACAGATACCTGCGCAAATGCATCGATGCCTGAAACAATTATTGAAAATGGAGAAGCTGACTATGTTGGGTCGCCGGAACAACTGGCGGAAAGGTTGGTTGCAGAGTTACAAACTGAATGTAAAGCTTAGTAAAAGGTACCGATATGACAACTGATAATCAAGAAGTATACAGCCTGATGATTCCTACTGTTCGAGGAAACATATTATTGCCTAACTCAAATGTTGCCGAAATAGTACCGTTCAGTAATGTCGAATTATTTGATGAGTCTTCAGAAAAACCTGAGTGGTTTTTAGGACACTTGTTGTGGCGAGGTCAGGAGATCCCCTTAATCTCAATTGATGTGATTCGCGGAGAAGCCGATCCACAGGCAAATAAACGTTCACGAGTTGCTGTCGCTCATACTTTAAATGCTAGTAGTCAGCTCCCTTATATTGCTATTGTTGTACAGGGTATTCCAAGGCTGTCTCATGTGAGAGCTGATAATATTCAATCTGTGCAAGTTGAATCTTTGTCCGATGCAGTAAAAATGAGAGTTAATGTTGATGGTGTTGAAGCTTCAATACCCGATCTGGATAAGCTGGAAGAAATGCTTACTGTAGAAAGTGGTGAATCCGTTTAACTTTTTTATACCCGGTATAAAATGATTCCTGATAAAGACAGGAGTGATCTTTCCGAAAATGGAGACATTTCTTTAAAAACTGCCTGGCCAATCGTTTTTGCTGGTGGTTTTCTTGGTTTGATATTGAGCTGGTCTGTTTTATCTGGAGATGATTCAGGCCGTGTTAATCTATTTTATCTGCTAGTGGTTTACCTGCTTTTTCCCATTTTTAGTTTGCTGATATCCTGTATGACTTTAGTTTTTGGTAAGGGGGTCAATCTCGCCAGAATAGTTAGTGGATTTCCAGTCTGGTTTTCCCATCGACGCTCGTTACTCAGAAAAATTCATCAATATAAAATTGAAAAATACTGGCTATTTTTTCAAAGCCAATTAAGTGCACTAGCTTACTCTGTTGCCAGTCTGTTTGTATTATTCTTATTATTACTGGCTACGGATATTAATTTTGTATGGAGAAGTACTCTACTGAGCGCTGAGGATATCTATCCGTTACTACAAGCAGTTGCTGCGCCCTGGACTTTTTGGGATAAAGCACAACCTTCATTTGCTTTGTTAGAGGCCACTCGAGATTCACGGTTAGATGTTTTAAGTGGAGGCAAAGCTGTCAACTATGGTTTATGGTGGCAATTTGTTTTAGCCGTACAACTCTTTTACTGTGTAATTTTAAGAGGTGTTCTTTTACTATTTTCTTTTTTATGGATAAGAAAAAAAATAGTCAATGATATTGAAGTGAAACTATGTGAAGCTCTGAGTCGTAACGATAAAGACACAACCGCTTTATTAAGTTACAAAGAACTGATTTTTAAACTACCTGATGGATTAATGATTAATAACTGGGCTGGTATTGATTTAACTTTGATTAATGAAATTCTGGTTTCTCAGCCTTCCTCTGACAATCTTATAAAAGCGGGTCCGTTGGCAACTGAAGTTGAGCAGAGAATTGCTGAGCGATGGCAGGGAAAACAGCTTGTTGTTGTTAAATCCTGGGAGCCTCCGATGGGAGAGTTAATGGATTTTCTGGAGAATGGTAAAGGCTTTATTTTTCCTGTTGATTATTCTGAAACCTCAGTAAAGCCGGTTAAGTTAATGCATTTACAGGAGTGGCGACGATTTATTAATAATATGAATAGCTGGGACGTTTTTATTCCTGTTGAACTTTTACCTGACGATTTTTCTATCGCTGAATCTGTTGATGGTGCTGGCGTGGATCATTTGATAGTCGGAGATAAAAATGGCTAGAGCTGAATTTGCTGTTGTTGGTCATCCAAATAAAGGGAAGTCTTCTATTGTATCGACTCTGGCCAGAAACGATAAGGTTCAGATCTCGCATCAAAGCGGTACTACCACAAAAGCAAACCGAGTGAGAGTTGAAACGCTGAATGCTGGTTACGAGCTGATTGATACGCCGGGATTTCAACGTCCTGGAAAAGTACTGGCGTGGTTGAAACAACGGGCAAAAAGTGCTGACAGGCGCGCTGACGCTATCGCACAATTTATCGATGATCCTGATTGTAAAAGTAAGTTTCCTGATGAAGTTGAGTTATTAACTCCACTGGTCAGGGGAGCGGCTATTCTCTATGTGGTTGATGGTTCCAGACCTTATGGTCAGGAATATGAAGCAGAAATGGAAATCCTGTTGTGGACCGGACAGCCAAGTATGGCGTTAATTAACCCGATTGAAAATAATGATCATATCCAGTCATGGAGCAATGCGCTGGCTCAGTATTTTAAAACGGTTCGCCTGTTTAATCCGATGACGGCAGATTTTGATAAACAGGTTGAGCTTTTGCAGGCGTTTGCTCATTTAAAACCTGAATGGTCTGAAACTATCAATCTGGTGACCAGCGATCTTAATCAGGTGAGAAATAGTCAGCAGCAAAATAGTGCAATTATTCTTGCCCGTCTGTTAGAGGATATGTGTAGTTATCGCTGTACTCAAAAAGTGCTCAGTAAGGATCAGGCAAATAATATTCAGCCGTTATTAATAAAAAATTATAACCAGTGGATGCTCCGCAGGGAAGAGAAATCAATGCAGGAATTGATGGCTATTTATGCCCATTATCAAACGGAATTGCAAATAGCGGATCTGATGCTACCCCCTGATTTGTTTGACTGTGAACAATGGTATATGTGGGGACTCAATAAACAGCAGTTGTTAACCGTTGCAGCGGTTACTGGTGCTGTTAGTGGTGCAGCGATTGATCTGGCCGTTGCAGGCCACAGTTTTATGTTGGGTGCTATTGGTGGCGGAATAATTGGTGTAGGGAGTACCCTGTTAGGGGCGAATAAGTTGGTTGATACTAAAATAAAAGGATTGCCTCTGGGGGGGTATGAAGCTTGTTATGGACCAGTAAATAACAAAAACTTTCCTTATGTATTAATTGGTCGATTTATCTATTTGCAACACCAGATTTGTCATCGAAATCACGCAGCAAGAGAAGCTTTAAAATTAGATAAAGTTGATTTACAGCAACAGATAACCTCTCTGGAAAAGTCAGTACAGAAAGATTTACATATTGCCTGTGATAAATTAATTCAACAGAAAACGATTGAGAACCTTGAATTGATTATAAAGCCGCTTCTTTTATTCTAAATATTACACACTGTTATGAGTACAAATCGGTTATCACTACAAATCGCCCAGATGTATTTGTAAGGCTGTCAGACAGGCTAGTCCTGCTGTTTCTGTTCTTAATATTCTTGGCCCCAGTTGAATGCCTGTGGCTTGCAGTTTTTCCAAAAAGCTCAGATCATTCTGTGAAAAACCACCTTCCGGTCCAACAAAGATTGAAATAGATTCGGTGGTGCTGATTGTTTGAATTTTTTGTTCTGCCGTTGGCTCCAGATAAAGGCTTAACATGTCTGGGGGACAGTTTAGCGCTTTTATACTTTGCGGGGTGTTGATGGTTGCTATTTTACAGCGGCCAGATTGTTCACTGGCACTAATGGAGACGGCCTGCCAGTGTGCCATTTTCTTTGCGAGTCGTTTATTATCCAGCTTAACATTACATCTTTCGCTAAATAACGGAGTGATTTCACTAACACCCAGTTCTACCGATTTTTGAATGATTAAATCCATTTTTTCGCCACGAGCAATACCCTGGTACAGGTGAACTTTTAACGGAGATTCATTTTCGGGGTTAATTTTGTTGTTAATTTCTACTGTGCATTGTCGATTTATAATTTGTCTGATGACTGCGGTGTAATTGAATCCATCACCATTAAACAGGATAAGTTCATGGCCTGCTTTGTAGCGTAAAACATTAATACAGTGGTGACTTGCTTCTTTAGGAAGTACGAGTGACTGAGTGGTATTCAGTGTGACGGGGCAATAAAATCGATGGCTTCGCATAAAATCAAAAACCTGAAAAGAGATAAATCTGAAATGGATTAAAAAGCGGAAGTAAATTCCGCTTTTTAATTAAATTAAGCAATATCAGATTTTAATACCGATAATGCTCAGGTTTATACGGGCCATTGACATCAACATTAATATAATCAGCCTGCTCCTGAGTTAAAACGGTTAATCGGGCACCAATTTTTTCAAGGTGCAGGCGAGCTACTTTTTCGTCCAGGTGTTTTGGCAATACGTAAACGTTATTTTCGTACTCATTACCTTTTGTCCATAACTCGACTTGTGCGAGTGTCTGATTGGTAAATGAGTTAGACATAACAAAGCTTGGGTGTCCCGTTGCACAGCCCAGATTGACCAGTCGTCCTTCAGCTAAAAGAATGATGCGCTTACCATCAGGAAATATAACATGATCAACTTGTGGTTTGATGTTTTCCCATTCATATTGCTTAAGTGAAGCAACTTGAATTTCATTATCAAAATGACCAATGTTGCAAACAATGGTTTGATCTTTCATTGCCAGCATATGTTCGTGACGGATTATGTCAAAGTTACCGGTTGTGGTGACCACGATGTCTACATTATCAATAACATCTTCTATAGTGACAACTCGGTAGCCTTCCATTGCCGCCTGTAAGGCACAGATAGGATCAATTTCTGTAACAACAACTGTGGCGCCCTGACCTCTTAAGGATTGAGCGCAGCCTTTTCCTACATCCCCATAACCACAAACGATAGCGACTTTACCGGCTATCATAACGTCTGTTGCACGTTTGATACCGTCGAGTAAAGATTCGCGGCAACCGTAGAGATTATCAAATTTGGATTTGGTGACCGAGTCATTGACGTTAATGGCTGGAAAAGGCAGTTTACCTTCGGCAGCCATCTGGTTTAAACGCATAACGCCCGTTGTTGTTTCTTCTGTGACTCCTTGAATATTTTTAACCAGGCGCTGGTATAAGCTGGCGTCTTTTTCCAGTTGCTTTTTGATAGAGGCGAACATAAAAGTTTCTTCTTCACTACCAGGATTATCCAGTACTTCAATATTATCAGCGGCTTTGGCACCAAGGATAACTGCCAGTGTTGCATCACCGCCGTCGTCAAGAATCATGTTGGCTGTTTCACCATTCCCCCAGTCCAGAATATTATGGGTAAATTGCCAGTACTCTTCCAGGGTTTCTCCTTTGTAAGCAAAAACAGGGATCCCCATTTCTGCAATAGCTGCAGCAGCGTGATCCTGAGTTGAATAAATATTACATGAAGCCCAGCGAACGTCTGCACCCAGTTCAACCAGGGTTTCAATAAGAACCGCGGTTTGAATGGTCATATGTAAGGAGCCAGCTATGCGAGCGCCTTTTAGTGGTTTATCCTGACCAAACTCTTGACGCATAGCCATCAGGCCAGGCATTTCAGTTTCGGCTATTCTTATTTCTTTTCGGCCCCAGCCAGCGAGTGAAATATCTTTTATATAATAGTCATTTGACATGATTGTTCTCCAGTTGATCAGAACGCCCTTGCAAAGTTAACAGGCTGGCCAGATGAGCGTGACGGATTCATTGATCCGCTGCAGCGCCCCTCAACTGGCTAGTGAATTATTTATCTAATAAATTATAGTGACAATTTTTTAAATGCCTGCATCTTTTCGTAGTGCTTCGGCTTTATC
>JADGFG010000297.1 GCA_016743995.1 Kangiellaceae bacterium
GTATTATGAGTTAGCCTGCCTTACAAACCGGTGATAGATATTGATAATGGGACTCCAGCTGACCGGAACGATAAATACTGTAGTTACAGCAGGCTAATCTGATGCCTCCGGAACGGCGCTGAAAAATATCAACCTGCTGTTCGCCGGATGACAGTTTACTATTAATCTGTTGACGCGCACGAAAGATTTGAATGTTCAGATTTGAAGTATCGATCCCTAACATTTTTTGTAAATCAGAAATATTAACCCAGCCCTGGCTCTCTTTATCGTATCCATTCTGGTAATCTTGTTGTTTTAATCTTGCCAGGGTTAATAAAAGATAGTGGTGAGCTCGCTCTTTAAAGTCAAACAGTTTGCCTGTCGAGCGAACCTGAAGAAAGGCGTGTTCCTCATCAGCGCTGATATTAAATTCGAACCGATAACTATGAAGCAGATTATGAGGTTTATAGGGAGTTGTCCGTGAGCTACTTTCTTTAAATAAACTATTGCGATTAAGATTACTCACTCTAAGAGCGCCAACGCCAGAATTATCGTCCCGTAATGTAACTGCTTCCGTGTTCTCAGGATTGAGATTTTGCATGGGTTTTTTGTTGGTTTTGAGGCAATGAATTGCTTGTTGTTTTACTTGTTGTTGTGGTAAATGACGACTTAAATAAGAAGATTGTATTGCTTCTAAAATTTCTTTCTCAGAGCAAAATTTTGATATGATACCACTGACTCCCGCTTGCAACAGTTTTGAATTTCGTTGTGGATCGTCGTGGCTGGTCAATATCATAACAGGGGCACAATTTTCTGATCTAAGGTACTGTTGGATCTGATTAATCAGTGGGTCGTTAGCTGAGTTAAGGGCTACGACAATTAAGTTAATTTTTGCCTTGAGAGTATCAAAGCTGCCAAACGAAGTGGTCAGGCTGTTAGAAAAAATAGTCTGGCACATTGTGTGTGTTTTTACTAATGTGCTGGCCAGACCCGTGGCGTAAAGTGCTTGAGTATCTATGATGACTATTTTCATACTGGTTTCTCACTATAAATCCATTTTGAAACACCTGTTACATCAAAGGCTTGTTTCAATATTGTCTTTTGATACTAATAGTTACGAGAATTGGCAGGAAAGTAGCTCATTAATTAAGAATATTTTTTTAAACAGGATAAACAGACAGGTTTTACCTGTGAGGGGCTGTGTCCCCGTCTTGATACTTGTATCTATATTCTGATCAATGGCCATTATCAAAATGTTGCAATATGATAGATACGAAGCACCTCTTTCGAAATCACCGGCAAAGCATGAATTCCTATAGTTTGTCTAAAGGGCTTAAAGTTCCACTCGGGTTTCTATTTAATACATGGGGGTAGGTTTGAGTCGTTCTTACGTCATTGTGCCCCAGGAGTTCCTGAACAGTTCTTATATCTGCACCAGACTCCAAAAGGTGAGAAGCAAAAGAGTACCTGAAAACATGCGCGGTAACCCACTTAGTTATTTCTGTTTTTTGCACGCCCTCTTGAATAGGCTTTGCAAAAACAGAAGGGTGAAGATGTTGACGCCTTTGAATGAGAGTTCGGGGATCTGTACTTATTCTGAGGCCAGGGAATACCCACTGCCAACCCAAACTTTTACCAGCGTTGGGATACTTTCTCTTCATTGCGTATGGCAATTCAACGCCATTAACATCATCAGTTCTGTCGCGTAAAAACAGTTGATGAACAAAATCAATTTGCGATTTGAGTTCATCTTTGCAGGTTTGAGGCAAAGGCAGTGGTCTATCTTTTCCGCCTTTACCACGCCTGACACTGATCTGGTTTCGGTTGAAATCAATATCTTTAATGCGCAATCGATGCACTTCACTTTTTCGTAATCCTGTACTGTAAATAATCTGTTCCATTCATTTAGGTAATTCATTCCATTACTTGTGGTTTACTGAACAGAATCAGCTGTTAAGCTAATGAAAAATATGATATTTTTCTATGTCTTTAAAGTTATCTACTAATTTATGAATAATTAGTAGATAAATCGGTATTTCATGTATATACTAATTTTATTAAAATTAGTATATAGGCTGATAGATTTATGAAAGTGCCTTTAACGCCTCCTTCAATTGACAAGTTTTATGAATATATTAAGAGCGCAGATCCAGACAAAATAAGGCTTCTGTTCAGTTTAGCAATAGGTCCTTGTGATGATAAAGGAAGGTATTTACATTGGGATAAATTAAGACATCTTCCTCCACCAGAAGGATTTGATAGTGAGTTGTATTGGCATACGATTAAACAAGCTAGGCAGAAGATTAGCAAAAAATTACCATTTAAGGATAAGGCAGGTGATTCAATAGTATTTTCAGTACCAGATGTCGTGATGAGGGATATATTATGGATAAGCGAAAATGCGACTGGCGCCTTTCAAACAGATGCAAAAATTACTGACTCTAAAACAAAACAAACTTATCTTATAAATTCTCTAATCGAAGAAGCAATTAGCTCAAGCCAGTTGGAAGGCGCATCGACAACTAGGCGAGTTGCAAAAGATATGATAAGAGCCGGCAGGCACCCAAAAGATCACTCAGAAAAAATGATTCTTAATAATCATAACGCAATGATTTTTATTAGAGAATATAAAGAAGAAATACTTACTCCATCGATGGTTTTTGAACTTCACAAAATTTTAACTGAGGGTACTCTCGATTCAGAAGACAACGATAAAGCGGGAGCTTTTCGAGGACCTGAAGATGATATAAGGGTTTATTCTCACGATGATGTATTGCTTCATACTCCTCCGAAGTTTAATGAGCTTAGCGAGCGACTCAAATTAATTTGCGATTTTGCCAATAAAGTGGGAGAGGATGATACTACGTATATTCCGCCAATAATCAGAGCCATAATCGTTCATTTTATGATTGGATACGATCACCCGTTTGTTGACGGTAATGGAAGAACCGCAAGAGCGTTGTTTTATTGGATTATGGCAAAAGAAGGTTATTGGTTGATGGAGTATATCTCTATATCTAGAGTGCTTAAGAAAGCTCCTGCGCAATATATGTACGCATACTTGTATACTGAAACAGATGATAATGATTCAACGTACTTTATTGTGCACCAGCTCAAAGTAATAAAAGAAGCAATAACTGATTTGCATGAGTATCTTGTTAATAAATCGAATCAATTGAAAGAGGCTGAGGAAGTATTAGAAAACTCTCCTCTGCACGGGGTATTAAACTATAGGCAACTAGGTATTTTAAAGAATGCATTAAAGAATCCGGGTGCAGAGTACACTATAAAAAGTCATAGAAGCTCTCATGGGATCTCTTATCAAACTGCAAGAACAGACTTGCTAAAGTTGTCTGATGATTTTCACGTGCTTAAGAAATACAAAATTGGTAAGAGCGATATTTTTATTGCTCCTCCTGATTTGAGAGAATTGATTTTAAATTTATAGGAGCTTAACAAGTCAAAGCAGTAGATGAACTATTGTTTGAAGCGTTAACACTCTTGGATGGTGAGTCATGCATCTTCATAAATACGTAACGATTGACACATTGAAAAAAATCATTGAAGGGAATATCAGGTTTACTCAGC
>JADGFG010000298.1 GCA_016743995.1 Kangiellaceae bacterium
AACGACGGAAATTATTTAAAACAATCTTTGAGCAGGAACAGAAATACGCCTAAATGGCTAAACCTCTCTTCAGGCTCATTTCTCTATTGGAAAATACTGCTTCAGAAATCACTATGTCAGAAATCAGTAAATCAGAAAAATACGATGTTATCATTATAGGGGCTGGCGCAGCCGGTCTCATGTGTGCCGCTACAGCTGCTTTTCGTGGTCGAAAAGTATTGGTGCTTGACCATGCGAACAAAGCTGCCAAAAAAGTACTCATGTCCGGTGGTGGTCGCTGTAACTTTACGAACCTGACTGTTGAATCAGAAAATTTCATTTGTTCCAACCCACACTTTTGTAAATCTGCACTTAACCGATATACCCAGTGGGATTTTATTACACTGGTTGAAAAATATCAGGTTGAATATTACGATAAAACATCTGGTCAGCTATTCTGCACAAAGTCATCCCGAGATATCAGAGATTTACTTCTGGCAGAATGTCAGAAATCGGGTGCGAGAGTACAGTTAAAAACGGCAATTAACAAAATCAGTGTCAATGCTGATTCAACTTTTACCTTGCAAACAATTGGCAATAGCTACCTTTGCTCATCTCTGGTAGTAGCAACAGGCGGATTATCAATTCCAACTATGGGAGCTAGCGGGTTTGGTTATTCAATTGCCCAACAATTTGGTCATCAGCTCATTACAACCAATGCAGGTCTTTCTCCACTCACTTTCAACTCAAAAATTTTAAATCAGTTTAAAGCGCTCGCCGGTAATTCGCTAATAGCAGAAGTCAGTTGTGAACATAACAGCTTCACAGGTTCAATTCTGTTTACTCACAAAGGTCTCAGCGGGCCGGCTATTTTACAAATTTCCAGTTACTGGTCTAAAGGAAAACCATTAAAAATCAATTTATTACCTGACCTTGATGTTCTCTCCTGGCTACAAAGCAATAAGCAGGATCGTCCTGATATCAACCTGAAAACTCTACTATCCACTCAATTCAGCCAGTCGATTTCAGCCTTTCTGGTCGCTCAGTTAAATAACGTATTGTTTAATGGTACATCCTCAGAAAGTAATATTAAATTGAAACAGATAGAGCATAAAATGATCAATCAGATTGCAGGTTTTTTACAAAACTGGGTGGTTTATCCTGATGATCTAGAAGGCTATCGAGTTGCAGAGGTGACAACTGGCGGTATCGCTACTGATGAAATTTCATCGAAAACATTTGAATCTCAACGCCAACGAGGACTATATTTTATTGGTGAAGTTCTTGATGTTACCGGGCAGTTGGGAGGGTTTAACTTTCAGTGGGCCTGGTCTTCAGGCCATGCCGCCGGAGAACATGTTTAGTGCACTACCAGCGACAAATTTAACAATACTTTCAGGTAACCAGAAAATAACTTTGCAAAAAAACTATTCTTCTACCGGTACTTCCGGTTTATTCATCATTTTTAAAAGTAAACCTGCTATTTTATCTCGCATTTCTCTTCGATCAACAATCATATCTATTGCACCATGATCCAGTAAGAACTCGCTACGCTGAAAACCTTCCGGTAAAGTCTCACGTACTGTCTGTTCAATAACTCGAGGTCCGGCGAATCCAATCAGTGCATTGGGTTCACCAATGTTAACATCTCCCAGCATTGCCAGACTGGCTGAAACCCCGCCCATTGTAGGGTCAGTTAATACGGATATAAATGGTAACCCTTTCTCTGAAAGACGAGCGAGTATGGCACTGGTTTTTGCCATTTGAAATAATGACATCAATGCTTCCTGCATTCTGGCTCCTCCACTAGCGGCAAAACAGACCAATGGAATTCCTTCTTTAATGCTTCTCCGAGCGGCTCGAACAAACTTCTCTCCAACCACCGAAGCCATTGAGCCAGCCATAAAATTGAACTCAAAAGCACAGGTTACAACAGGTAAGCCTTTTAACTCACCTCGGTAAACGACCAGCGCATCATTTTCACCAGAGATTTTCTGTGCACTTGTTATTCTATCTTTGTAACGTTTTGAATCTTTAAATTTAAGTCTATCAAGTGGCATCAGATCTGCACCAATTTCCTCAAGCTGCCCCTTATCCAGAAAACTCTCTAAACGAGTTCGCGCAATAATGCGCATATGAAAAGAACATTTTGGGCAAACTTCCAGACTACGCTCCAGCTCAGACTTGTATATTACTGAGTCACAGTTTTTGCACTTTGCCCAGACGCCTTCAGGAACCGACTTTCTACGGTCAGCTAGTGATGTCGTTCTTTTAGGTAGTATTCGTTCAAACCAGCTCATATCTATTCTTTATATTGGTATAATTTCTGGAGGTATTCTAACATCGTTTAGTTAAAGGTTAAGTGCTAAACCTGAATTAACTGGTCTAACCAGAACAAAAATGTCGATTACTCCACAAAGACGTATCAGAAACAAAATAACACTAAGACAGGAAACGACTCAGAGATTAATATCATCCGGAAAAGTTAAAGGCCCAATAGTGCAGTCAGGTACTTCATACTTTGCCGGGTAACCCACTTTAACCAGATATAAACCGTCGGGCTTCGCAGTTGCGGGTGCCTGAGTTCTATCTTTCATTGCCAGAACCTGACTGACGTATTCCACCGTCTGCTTTCCCTCGCCCACCTCTAATAAACAACCAGCAATATTTCTAACCATATGATGTAAAAATGCGTTAGCTGTAATATCAATAATCACAAATTCGCCCAGCCTCACAACGCTAATATTGTTAACACAGCGAAATGAGGTTAAAGACTGACAGGAAGACGCCTGGAAGGACTTGAAATCTTGTTCGCCCAACAAGCTCTGGGCACCTTGATGCATGGCTTTCTCGTTGAGCTGAGGACGGAAACAAGTCACTTTACCATTTAAAATAGCACTACGATAATGCGTATTTTGTATAACATAACGATAACGCCTGGAATAAGCTGAGTGTCTGGCATGAAACTCAGAAGGTAGCGCCTTCGCCCAGCGAATCTTTATATCATCCGGCAGTAACGCATTCGCCCCCTGCTCCCACGCCTTTAACGGACGTTCATTAGAAAGTGCAAAATTTACAATCTGACCCGTAGCGTGAACGCCTGAATCAGTACGACCCGCGCAATAAACTGAAACTTCGTGATTTGCAATTTGTGACAACACTTCTTCCAATGTCTGTTGCACAGAGCTTGAGTGCTTCTGCCGTTGCCAACCACTATAAAAGGCGCCACAATATTCGACCCCCAATGCAATATTCATTACCTGCACCTATTAAAAAAGGCGGTAAAACCGCCTTTATACCCAATCTGTTTTTACGAGTTCTTTATCAGGCTTTCGCCAGCAAGGACTTAGCATCTTCAACCTGCTCAGGAGAACCTTCAGCAACAACTTCAGAAAGAATTTCTTTAGCACCATCCGAGTCTCCCATATCGATATAAGCTCTGGCCAGATCAAGCTTGGTTGAAATTTCATCACCAGCAACATCTTCTGCTTCAGCATCAAAATCTGAGTCTTCATCGAAGCTAAAATCATCGTCATCCAGATCTAATGATATATCATCAGAATCATCAAGTTCATCCTGT
>JADGFG010000082.1:0-8795 GCA_016743995.1 Kangiellaceae bacterium
CTCGTATACCGTTTGAATTTGCTAACGCAATGCAGGAGCTGGGCGAAAAAGCACATTATATAAAAATTAATGGCAACGGAAATAATGCGTTAGACTTTCATATAGCTTATTATATTGGAGAATTCGCCAGGCAGAACCCTGATGATTTTTACTATATTATTTCTGGTGATAGAGGCTATGATCCACTCGTTTCTCACTTGAATTCAAAACATATAAAAACCAAAAGAGTTAAAAAACTCTCTCATATTCCACTGCTCCGTCCTCCCAGCCCTATCAGCGGCGATAAAAAAATTGATGCCATTGTAAAGAACCTTTCAAGCAGAGAGCATTCATGACCTGCAAATCTCAAAACGCTGACCAAAACCATTGACTCACTATTTAGCGAAAAACTGAATGAACAGCACCTGAAACAACTTGTCGATAAATTGAAATCATTAGATTATATTGTTGTCAAAGAACAAGAGGTTTCTTATCAACTTCCAGAAATATATCCACCGGACTGAGCCTGCTCCCTGTTAAAAGCCTTATCGAGTTAATAAATACTGCTGATAATCCTCCGCTTCCAATGCTTCAAAACGTAAATGCTCATCAATGACTTTTTGATGAGTGTTTTCTGCTTTTTTATCTTGAGCCGCAATGATTTCTTCTACTTTTTGATCAAAAATTTCGTCAGGGATAGATGAATCATGATTAAAATCAGCACTTACCTGACGAATGACATCGAGTCTTGCTGTAGGCTCATATCGCTCAAACTCGTAAGGCGGCAGATATTCTGGAAAAGATTCATAAGGATAAGCCGCTTTAACTGCGGCTTTTTGTTGTTGAATATCTGAAGGTAATTCAATATGAACAGAGTTCATTATGGTCATGATTAACTTATCATAAGCGGCCCTTAATGCTTTGTTATCAACCTCAAGAGTTTGCGTAAAGCGTAACGTCAATAAATGCTCATCACTTATTGGTGTTTGCCAGAGAGCTTGATAACAACAGGTTTTCTCATCTGGCTCTCCATAACAGGTATAACGAGCCCAGTCAGTTCCTTTTACGCTCTCTTTGGCATAATTAACCCGACAATAACCTGAAGTGGCATAAACATTAGCCATATAAATATATCTTTCAATAGCACATTCTAAACGCCGGGGTCTGAATAAACTCTTGTAAAGAGGCAGATATGACAGAGAAATATTCATACTGAGATCTCCCAATTTACCATCAACAACAGGCAAGCCACGGAAAACCCAGTTTTTTCCAATGAGTCCTAGCTCCAGGGGACACTCAGACTCATCTTTGTCCTCTTCATAAATTGACTTGTCATAAATATTTAATGAGAGCTTTCCTACCCCACCTCGATGAACCAGGTTGTTACTCTCCGGACACAAGAGACGAACCCGAATACCAGACAAAGACAAAACATACTCATCTAATTGGTTAAGGCTTGGGCCTTTAGGATTCCAGCGAGAGCCAATTAACATAGAACTACCCTTTAACCAACATCTTATGAAGCGAATCCCAATACTGTTTACCACCCTGTTTAGCCGACTGAAAGGGGTGAATAATCACTCGTTTATCCAGTTCAGGTGACTGACTGAGCACTAAAGGTATAGCTCCCATAACCCAGCCTGCAACGCCCGGTATACTGGGAATGCTACTACCCAGCGTACCAAGACCAATCGTTGAAAGAACCCCGGCTACCGCGTTCCATGCCACTTCTCCTGCGTCCGCCGCGTTCGCTCTATGCGCAACAGCGACCTGACTGACCAGATTTCCACTGGTCAGATATTGACGTACACTGGCAGAATTATTCAGTGGAGATTTTTGCGCCAGTTTCATGCCTGTTTTTTTACGCCAGCCATCAAGCAGGTTAAGGTTTTCACTGGCATTAGCGTAAAATACAGTCATATCCTTTAAGCTATGATTACTTTGCGAAACAATTCTTAATGCCTGTTTAAACAGACTGTGGCCACTTCCCTGAACGGTAATATTCAGATTTTTTTCTGTCGAGCGCATCAACACCGTAGCTAATTTTTGTGCTGCCTGTGTACCGCCGTTAAGTCCAGCGCTATCCTTTAAACTTCGCCAGCCACTGCCCACACTGTTATCACCTGGATTGAAAAATAAAGCATAAACATTATTTAGCGCGCTTTCACCATGACCATGACGTACAAATGCAGGCATATAACTGGCAGCGTCCATAATGCCATTACATCCCCCATTAATGGCAAGATTTTTTGTATTAACGAATCCCTCTTGTTTGACAATACCTTTCCGTACACCGTCAACTTCCCATTCAAAATCTTTATCTCTTTTTACTTTCCTTACCTGATAAACCCCCGCAGAGACCTTTACTTTATTATTGGAAAGCCGATAATCCGCCTGAACTTTAATCTGGTTAATATAAATATTGTTATACCAGACTCCGTAAATAATTTCTCCACCTTCCAGTGGCAGTTTGCACGAGTTCATACAAACTTTACTCACGAGACTATTCACGTAACCTTGGTTTTTAAGACTGACAATCTGCTTATAGAGGTAAAAATGATTAAAATCCTTACCACGACTTTTTAATATATCCTTATACGCTTTCTCTTCTGCTTTAGCGATATAAATCTTACGGCCTGAACTTCGATTAAGTGGGTCGATTAACTCAACAAAATTATTTTTTAAGAAAGCGTTGAGATTACCCTTGGCGAGCTGAACATTATTAAACACTGAGATACCCTGTTTCCTTTTATCCTGTGAGGCCTTTTATTTGCTGAAAGTAGCTGACCTGCATTATTGTTTACTGCAATCCGGGAATTATTCTAACAGCCTTAAATGCCAACAGAAAATAGTTTAATTGACTAACTTGTGAAAAGGCACACAAAAAACAGTTTACTTTAAATAACATCAATTCCAGACTAGTTTATCGCCACAGGTTTCTTTCATTTTCTTTAAATAGGCTTCATGAGCTTCCAGCTCTTCATCACTTGCTTTAATCACTTTAAATGGTTCTCTGTTTTCAGATAAACGCCTGATCCCCCCATCATCTCGACTTGTCAGGTAGTCTTTTCGGTGAGTCAGGGTTAAATCGGTTTGTCCACCGGTCATTGCCAGGTAAACTTCTGCCAGAATTTCCGAATCGAGTAATGCGCCATGCAGATCGCGCTGAGAATTATCAATATAATAGCGTTTACATAGTGCGTCCAGGCTATTACGTTGTCCCGGATGCATCTGACGAGCAAGCACCAGAGTATCTAAAACGGTACAATAATCATTAATCACACCTATTTTCTGGTTACTCAGACTAAACTCATTATTAAGAAAACCAACATCAAAGGGTGCGTTGTGAATAACCAGCTCAGCACCTTTTATATAGTCGACAAAATCCTTCACAATATCATTAAATAAAGGTTTATCCACCAGATACTCATTAGTAATACCATGGACTTCAATGGCGCTATCTTCAACCTCTCGTTCAGGATTAATGTAAACGTGAAAATGATTACCGGTTAACCGCCTGTTGACCAGTTCAACGCAACCGATTTCGATAATCCGATGGCCCTGACTGGGCTCCAGCCCGGTTGTTTCAGTATCTAAAATAATCTGTCGCATATGGATAAGTACCTGATTATTTATTTTATTAATAATATAGCGTCTGTTCTAACCAATAACGGTCAGATTCAGTTCTCGCAGGAATATGATATTGTATAGACTTATTGACTAACTCTGAACTCAATTTTTTCTTTTCAGACTAATCGAAATAAACACAAGATTTACATTGAACCTTTGAACGAAAGCTAAAAACTCACTTCAACTGCTTAATCCAGCTTTCTACCTGGGCTTTCACACTGGGCTCAGCCAATCTTGGCGGAACGAGATGCTTATTTCTGCGCCAGCTTGCTCTGATGGGTGTTAACGTAGAAACTTTTTTACGGGCGATAATAATGTAATAACTACAAAAATAATCACAGAACACCTGCCCTGCCTGCTTAATCCAGCCAAAACTTGCCGAAGTCTGCAATCGGTTATTGGTAACTCCGGTGTTAATTTCTTTTTCAACTTCCAGCCCGAGTAACCTGGCCCAGTCCAGAATTCGGTTACGGCTCAGGTCTCTTTCTGGAGCGACTGATTCGCTTTTGGGTGACGGTTTTCGACCAAACTGCTTTAATTTTTGCTGTACCCCTTTCCAGCTATAGGGATTTCGTCCCACCAGAATAACCACTCCTTCAGGAATTAATACCCGTTCAACTTCTCTGAGAATCTGATGGGGGTTACCCGAATGTTGTAATATATTAGGCAAAACGGCGAGATCGATGGAATCTGATGCAATCGGTAATTCTTCGAAACGACACCTTGCTGACAGTCCTTTTCCCTGTGGAGCAATAATAACCTGGTTTTTAATACGTAGCGCATCGCTACAAAGCAGTTTTGCCTGTGGAGAATACAGCAACGCATGATAACCAAACGTCTGCATTAAATGTGGCCGCAACGCATCACTAATGATTTGCTCAAGCTCTGCTGACAACTCTGGCTGATTTGTCAGTTCGTATTTTGTATAATCATGGGACATTCTGACCTCCACGCTAAGCGCATTCCCTGATTTATCTTTACCGATTAACAGGTTAAACTGTTAACTTATTACTATCATAGCTTAACTGTAACATGATTTCTATTACACCAATTCCGGCCTTTAATGATAACTATATCTGGTTGTTAGACAACGGTGAACAGGCCGTCGTTATTGACCCCGGGTGCGCTCAACCAGTTGAGGAGTATCTGGAACAAAAAAAACTGATACTCAGCACAATCCTTGTGACTCATCATCATGCCGACCATACCGGCGGTGTAAGGCAGTTAAAGCAAAAATATCAGTGCAAAGTACATGGGCCAGCTAATGATCCCGTCAGTAACCTTGACGACAGCCACAAAGATGGCGATTTATTAACCCTTCAATCAATCCCCTTAACCATTGAAGTTATTGGAGTCCCAGGGCACACACGGGGCCATATTGCCTGGTTTATTGCCGCCACAGCGCACAACGAAAACCTGCTATTTTGTGGCGATACACTTTTCTCTGGAGGCTGTGGACGCCTTTTTGAAGGCTCAGCGGAACAAATGTGGCATTCATTACAGAAATTTCTTGCTCTGCCCGACAATACAAAAATATATCCAGCTCACGAATATACGTTGTCAAACTTACGCTTTGCTGCCACTCTTGAGCCAGAAAATCAAAAACTACAGCAATACCAGCAACAAGTTGCTTTAAACAGACAAGAAAACCGACCTTCTCTGCCAACTAACTTATTGATAGAAAAAGAAATTAATCCATTTCTCAGAGAAAAGTCCAGTACTGTCATTAACGTAATTGAAAACCGTCTTCAACGTTCAAACCTGACGCCCGTCGAAGTTTTTGAAGAAATAAGGCACTGGAAAGACATATTTTGACTATTATTTGACATATATAGCTAATAAAAATACCATTTACCCTTTTTATTATCTGATAAATCCAGCATCGACTCGACGAGGCAATTCTGCCAACGACGGTTGATTAGGTCTGGGGATAAAAAAATTAACACTATCGGAGTATTTCGTTTGAGTTTTAAGTTGTTATTAACCCTGTCATGTTGTGCATTGTCCGCCTGTTCTCACCTGGATTTTGGCCAGAACAATCTGAATGCTCAGCAATCACTGACACAACAGACCCCTGAAGAATTATTACCTCTGGCACAAAGCAAAAACATCCCGGACTTTCCTGAAGTAGAATTCTGTGAAGCTGAAAAATCAGATAAATATGATCCGGAAGCTTTTGAAGATGTCTGGCGAAGAATTCAAGCAGACCTTAACATTGAAGTCCCCGATATTCGTAGAGTTAGAGCGCAGAAAAGCTGGTATTTAAAACACCCGGAATATATTAAACGCGTTACTCGCCGAGCTGAACCCTATCTTTTTCACATTGTAGAAGAGTTGGAAAAACAAAAGCTGCCAATGGAGCTTGCACTTTTGCCTATCGTAGAAAGCGCATTTGATCCTTTTGCTTACTCACACGGCAGAGCTTCTGGTATGTGGCAGTTTATTCCCGGTACTGGCAAAAATTACGGCCTGTCTCAAAACTGGTGGTACGATGGCCGTCGTGATGTCTATTTATCAACTCAGGCTGCTCTGGCTTACCTGACCCGATTAAACAAGCGATTTGATGGTAACTGGTTACACGCACTGGCAGCCTATAATTCAGGCGAAGGCAATGTATCCAGAGCAATCAGAAATAACAAAAAGAAAAACAAGCCAACAGACTTCTGGTCACTGGATTTACCCAGAGAAACCAAAGCTTACGTCCCCAAGCTATTAGCGTTGAGTGAAATACTGAAAAACAGAGAAACTGATGACCAGTTATGGACTCCGGTGAGCAACCTTCGCCATTTTGCCCGAGTGGAAACCGGCTCACAAATTGATCTGAGTCTGGCCGCCGCCATGGCCGACATCACCATGAACGATTTTTATCAACTCAATCCCGCTTTTAACCAGTGGGCTACGGCTCCCAAAGGCCCTCACTACGTATTAGTCCCAATTGACAAAGTAGAAACTTTTAATCATAACTTGTCACAAATACCAAAAGAACAACGTATTTCATTTAAAAAATATACCATTAAAAGTGGTGACAGCCTGATTAAAATTGCCCGGAAATTTGGCACCACCGTTGCTCTTTTGAAAGACAACAATTCGATTAAAAATAATGCAATCAGAGAAGGTAAAAGCTTACTGATTCCTGTCGCCTCTAAAGCGCGTGATCAATATAATAAAAGCGCTCAGCAGCGATTAATAGCCAAACATAATACTAAGCGAAAAGGTCATAAAACCGCTTATGTAGTCAACTCGGGTGATTCTTTCTGGGATATTTCCAGAAAATACAAAGTCAATGTAAGAAAACTGGCCCGCTGGAATAATATGGCGCCCGGAGACCCCTTAAAAGTAGGACAAAAACTGGCAATCTGGACTCAGTTACCCAAAAGAGTAACCAGTTTATCCGGTGGAAAAAACAAGACAAAGAAGATCTATTATAAAGTCCGCAAAGGTGATTCGCTTGCCCGGATAGCTGATAAGTTCAAGGTAAATTTAAACAGTGTCAAAAAATGGAACAGACGAACCGGTAAGAAAAAATATTTACAGCCTGGCGACTCATTAATGCTTTATGTGGATATTACTCGTCAATTTTAATCAGGCAAAAAATAGCACTCATTCAGATTACCTGTTGAAGAGGAAAACTACTCAGTCTCTTTAAATTCCATATAAATATCAGCTCGATTATAGTGGGATGATTCAAAGGGACTTATTTTCTCAATAAAACCCAACTTACGATATAAGTTAAGTGCCGCACTCAGCTGGCGGTTAGACTCCAGATACAACAGAGAATAATCCGTTGCTCTATATTGATTGATAGCTGCTCGCGCAATTTTTTCACCAATCCCCAGCCCCTGGTATTCTTCATCTACAGCCATTTTTGAGAGCTCTAACTGATTGAGTTCATTGGGCATCAGAGCGGCAGTTCCTATTATTTTGTTATCAAGACGAGCTAATAAAATAAAACCGCCTTTGTTAATAATATGCGTTTCTGGCTGAGTTAATATTTCATGATCAATTGCTTCAACATAAAAGTATTTATCTAGCCAGCGCCGATTTAAACGATAAAAGTCTTTTGCAAAAACAGGTTCATAATGAATAATTTCTACCAGATTACTTCGGTGCTCTCGTTCATAAGTCTCTACTCTTTCTTTGAGAGAGGAGCGAGATAACTCTCTTTCCAGTAATTGTAAATTTTCTATCAAACCATAACCAGAAGTATCAACCACCTGATTGAGCGCTTTTTGTAATTTGTCCCATAATGGTTTTAATTGATCCAGTATTTCATAACCTTGAGGTGTAAGCGCTATTAAGCGACGACGCTCGTCTGCAGCATCCATTTCATGGTAAAGCCAGTTTTCTGATTCCAGTTTTTTTGTCATCTGACTGACAGCTGGATGGGTCTGCCCCAGGTTTTCCGCAATTTTTGTCACAGATAGTGTTTCATGCTCATCAAGCAACTGAAATAATGGAAAACAGCGCGATGATAATTTGATCCCCTGTGATTTATAAAACTCATCACTCTGTCGTGCGATAAGATCGCTTAATCTTTTGAAACGACCACTCAATCCGGAAATATCAAGCTGACTAATATGCTGCATCCTCTAACTACCCTTTTTATTTTTATACTATAAAAATTCCACAGTTATAATAAGGTAAATGGTAATACTTAACCCGATAACGGTACAGCTTAAGTAACCTCTTACATAAAATCAAGTTTTGCTCTATAACCACCTGTTATGATGCGTTAATTCTTCATTTTAATTGCTGTAAAAGTAAACGAGCCTGACTCACAAATAGCTCAAATGCTTCCTGCTGCTGCTGGTTTATTTCTGGTCCCTTTAAGCCATTATCCGCATAAAAACAACCAATGACTTTACTCTCTACAACAAGAGGCCCCCACAGTCCATTGTCGTGCCCCAGCCTTTTCACCATTTGCCTGAAGGTTAGTCCCTGCGGCCTTAAGGTATTCACTAAGATTATTTTTCTGTTTGTCATCACTTTCTGTACAATTTCTGGTACGTCGTTATAACAACTAAAATTAAAATTTTCCTTAACCGAACTACTCTCTCTTTCAACGGCATATTTTGCTATCAACCGACTTCTATCCGGATTTAACAATGCAATCAGCGCGCAAGAAAAACCCGCGCCTCGCTGAATACCTTCCAACAACTGCTGTAATACCAGGTTAATATCTGGAG
>JADGFG010000082.1:8805-20332 GCA_016743995.1 Kangiellaceae bacterium
TCTGGAGCCTCCGGCTCAACAGTTGAAAGCTCTTGTAAAATATCAAGTTGAAGTATTTTATCGATATTCACTTGATGAGGAAGCACCTGCTCCGAAGCAGTAATAACCAAAGGCTGCTTTACATCAAGTTTTAAGCCCAGTTGGTGCAGACTTTTATGCGTTTCTTCGGTTGCGGCCGCCACTTTATCAGAAACCAGTTCTGGCGGTTTACCCGTATAGGATGATATCGATTTAACATGCTTTTCAATCGCGCTATTCACTCCATACGATTCGCAACTTAACGCAAAACTGTTGCCTAATAAAATACTGCGAGCTGGGCTATCCTCTGCATATCGGCCGTGGATCATATCTCCAACCATTGGTGCAATATTCCACGATTCACAAAGGCCCAACGTTAAATCATTAAAATAACAACCAATCAAATCTCTTTCTTCCCCTCCGGTCAATGGATAGGCATCAGCTAGTTTTTGATATAGCTCTCCCTGACCACCAGGCAATGAATAAACAGCAATCTCTCCCAGACCAAGTAATAAAGCTGAAATAAAAATTTCTTCAGTACCCTTCTGACCTTTTAACAAAGCAATCTGCTTAGCCTGAGTCGCGGCGTGAAATGAACGAGCCAGGATTAGCTTTAAACTCTCTGAAGAATTTAATTTTGAAAATGAATCAATTAACAAACAGCTGGCACAAACTTCTTTTATTGAGCGGTGTCCCAGAACCATAATAGACCGGCTAATCGTACGAATAACTTTCCCATAGGTATTAAACTGGGCGCTATTTGCTAACTTTAAAACAGAAGCCGTCAAATTGGGATCTTTTAAAATCGTTCTGGCTAATTCGGAAGAATGTTTTTTCGAATAAGACTCATCACTGGAAAGTAACTTGATATTTCTGCCAAAACTAGGAATAGATATTTGTTTTAACAGCTTTAACCAATCTTCTTTGTTTTCAGGAGGTTTCGGCATTCTGAGCTTGTTTAAAGGTTCTTACCTATATTATAGACAAGCTCAGATAAAATATTTATTTATAGACTGACTACTTGCTGAATCCTGCATTTTCAGGGGGTTTGGGTATATACAATGCCTATTCATATCAGGTTTATTAATTCCTGAACAAAACCTGCTCTCTTTGAAACCACCAATTGCAAATAGCCAGAAGCACACCAGCAATAATAGTGGTTGAACCAAATATCACTAGCAGAATTTGCATATCAATAGTCCCCTTAAAAATCTCTTTTATTGCCAGTGAAACATTAGTAACAGGCACCGAAGCCCATACCCAGTCCAGCTTAACGCCTGGCAATAGAGGCAATATTAACGGGAAAATAGTAATCATCATTATGGGTGACATATAATTTTGTGCTTCTTTGTAAGTGCGGGCATAAATAGATACACTTAATAACAACGAAGCAAATATTGCCGCAACCGGCACTAGCATCAGAAACATCAATAAAATATCAGTCAGCGAAATACTAGATAACGCCTCAAATAATTCACCAACTTTTTCACTGCTTTCAGCACCAAACCCAGACATGATTGCAGGCCCAAACACCAAGGTCATTAATGCAAAACTGATCAGTGACAAAAAGACAGAAACAAAAGAAGTGGTAAATATAACGGCAAACTTTGCAAAAACTAACTGAAACCTTGATATAGGCGTTAGCAACAAAGTCTCCAGAGTACCCCGCTCTTTTTCACCAACACCGATATCAATTGCTGGATACATAGCGCCAGACAAACCGATCAATATCAATATATAAGGTAGGAAACCACCAATTTTTTCACCAAAGGACTCCCTCTCACCTGCAGTCGATGTTTTTACCAGACGAACCGGATTATTAATTGATTTTCCCTGGGCTTCTGTTAATCCCAGTTGAGAAAAGCGCTTTTGCCTTTCCTTTGTTTTAAGAGCTTTTATCGACTTATTTATTCGACCAAAGATAATTTCACTGGTTGTAGCAGAATCATTATATAACATTTTTAATTCCGCACTCAGACCTTCTTTAAGTATGCTGAGAGTATCTTTCGGTACAACTATCGCAAAACGAATTTCATCTTTATTAATCATTTCACTAACAATACGCACAGCTTCGTCAGAACCAGCCCCCTCAGGCACCACAACCTTTCTAAGTTTGTTATTTTTTGCTAACGTTGTCACCAGTTCGGGATAATGTTCACCACCAACAAGCGCATAACTCAAATCTTCATCAATTGCTTTTTTTGCAATGTGTGTTGTCAGAGTAATAAAGCCGAACATAATAACAGGCATTATTAAAGTAGGCAGAAGTATCGTAAAAATTAGCGTTTTTTTATCGCGAGTAAGTTCCAGAAGTTCCTTTAAATATACCTGCAACATTTTATGCTCCTCCCTTATCATCAACTAGCTTTACAAATATATCATAGAGATTATGACTATCATCTAATTGACGAAAAGCTTCAAGTGAACCATTAAATTGAGTAACCCCCTGGTTAATCAATACGACTCGGTCGCAAAGTTTTTCTACTTCATGAAGATGATGAGTCGAAAATATGACAGGAACATTTGAGCCTTTATACGAACGAATAAATTCCAGAATTGTTTTTGCTGAAATAACATCTAGCCCAGTTGTTGGCTCGTCCAGTACAATAACTTCAGGTTGATGGATGACAGTCCTGGCAATATTAGCTCTCTGCTTCATGCCAGTAGACAGTGCATCGGCCTTTTTATCTGCAAAAGAATGAATGTCGAGTAACTCAAAAACATCATCAATAGCCAGCTTAAGTGCACTGTCAGACATACCATGTAACTTTCCAAAATAACTGACATTTTCTCTGACAGTCAGTCGATGGTACAAACTGGTTGTCCCCGACAAAAAGCCAATTTGCTTTCTCATGGCAAGCGGAGTTGCAACAACATCTTCTCCATTGATCACAATTTTTCCAGATGTTGGTTGTAAAGCGGTTGACAACATCCTGAGACTGGTTGTTTTTCCGGCGCCATTAGGCCCAAGTAATCCAAGAACTTCACCCGCTTCGCAACTAAAGCTGACATCTTGCACTGCATTAAACCAATGTCCCTGCTCACGCTCGTCACGATGTCCCACTAATTTTTTTTTGTTCTCTCTGAGTGTTTTATTATCCAGACGAAATCGTTTCTTTAAATTTTTAACTTCAAGCATTAAAGCTCCCTTTAATCAGGCTAATACTGTAACCAGCTTTTCTCGATGATTTTTCAAAAAATAAAATACTGCAAATAACCCTGAATAATTCATTGTAAGCCCGAACATTCCTAAAAGAATAGAACCCGGCAATTAAATAATAGTTAGCCAGGCCACTTCTACGGCATAATACTAACGCTAGGAAAATCAAGTCTGTTTATACCCAAACTCCCAGGAAATGCAGGATTCAGGGAGTTTGGGTATAAGTCTGATAAATGTTTTGATTTCCTGAATTGAGGTATTATAAGCAATAAAAGGTTTGCAATAAACAAACAGCTTAGCCAATTAAAAAAAATTTGCCAAAATTCACAATTTGTAGAATTTTATCCGTAAACACTTAGTTCAACAAACGGTTATTTCAGCCGGGACTTCAACCACAAAAGGTTTAGATTATGGCCCAACTCCCACATGATTACAAAAATAACAAAGATATTATCAATTCAGCTCCTTTTCATGAGCACTCAACCTCCAACTTATCAAGTTTGCGGATTTTACTGAAACTATTCACCTCTCCACAAACAGCTTTCAGCTGCCTGAGACACAAGTATCCGGTATTACTTCCAGTAACATTAATCATTCTGTTTAGCTGCCTTCTGAGCTACCTTATTATCAGCCAGGTTGACATGGAGTGGTACGTGGAGCTCATTATTCAACAGAGTGGAAACCTGACAATTGCTGAACAAGATGCAATTCGCCAGGCAAATGAACTGTTATCTCCAACTTCAAAAGGAATATTTGCGGCAATAATGCAGGGAATCGCCTGGCTAATATCATTGAGTGTCGTTAGCTTATACCTGGTCATGGTTTCTGGCATAAGAAATGATGGCTTTGAATTCCGACAATGGTTTTCACTGGTTAGCTGGAGTTTCATACCATCATTATTTGGCACCCTTGCCTCTTACATCGCTTATTTGATGACAAGTAATGGTCAATATAATCTGGAAGCAATAAACCCGATAAGCCTGAACGCACTATTTTTTCAACTTGATCCTGAAGAAAGCACAGCCGCTATTCTTGCTTCTGTTGATATTACAGTATTCCTGACCCTGACATTAATGACACTGGGTTACGCCAATTGGACCGAAACTAGTCGAACAAAATCATTTACTATCATTTCAGTTCCTTTTATCGCTTTTTATAGCATCAGTTACCTTATGTCATAAAGATGATTTATTATCAAGATGCAGAAATCAATGATGAGTAGAGAGATATCCCCAAACGCCTTTGAAATGCAGAATTCAGCAAGACAATAAGCCATTAGATTCCCGCCATAGAGGCACCGGACTAGTTATTCTATTTCAAGCTTCTATAAGATGGCTTATCGATTATATTAGAAGCAGGCCACAAAAAAAGCCGCTCACCTGAGGTGAACGGCTTTAAAACTGAATCAGCTTTTACTTTATATAACTAACACTTTTTCTGTTCCAGCCGACTCTTAAAAAATGTAATTCCCTGTTTAGCAGATTTACTCCAACTCTCATATTTAGTCGCTTTTTTCAGTGATTTTATTGAAGCAGTACATTTGCCATTATTACCCAGCGCAATACCTTTTCTATAATAAACACGCCCCTTATCGTTCAATTTACCTTTTCTTATCGCTTTATCCAGAGAAGCAACCGCTTTCTTCCATTTTTCCTTTTCCATATAAAGCTCTCCCTGATTTAAGTAATAATCACCAGTATCAGAAACCTCAGCCGTTCTACCATAAGCGACAATTGCTTTATCTGCCTCATTACTGTAACGATAATTGCTGGCTACATTTTTCCAGTTATTTTCCTCTGGTTTCACAATGCCTTTTTTAATGCCTTCTTCCAAAATCTGAGCAGAACGAAATGGCACATCCTGGTAAGCAAATAAAGAAGATAATTGTTTATAATCACTCTCTTTATCAAACCGATTTTGCAAGTACAACATTTCCATTACAGCCAGAGATTCTGGGAATTTATCCACTTGTGAATAAAGAGATGATAACTGAACCCAGTAGGACTTCTCTTCACCAAAATGTGTGACCATATCTTTTAATACCTTAACAGAACCATGATAGTCTTTAAGTTCATAATGAGATACCAACATAATGTTGTAATAGGTCTTTTTAGGTTTCCTGGAAAATTTGACAGCAAAATAAGCAGGACAAATTGCGTCTTTATACTTACCTTCGTTGGCTCTAATAACAGCTAATAAATAGTAAACCTTGGCATCATCTTTATTCGACTTGCTCAACCACTCATTTAGCAGTTTTTTAGCTTCTCTTTTCTTCTCCTTGGAGTAAAAAAGCATTGCCACGTTATAACGCAAATCCTGCAGACGCTGATTATCAAGCTGACCTTCACCAAACTTTAATGAATCAACGAAATAAGGTAGCGCTTTGTCATATTTTGACAGTTGAGAATACGCACTGGCAATATTCAAACTAACAATTGATTTTACGTAGTTGTCAGAAGAACGAGCAACCAAATCCTTTAGTTTAATAATCGCTTCATTGTATTTACCTTCCCCCTGGAGCTCCAGCGCTTTATTTAAACGCTTGCTCACTTTTTCTTTCATTCCTTTTAGAGGAGGCTTTGGTATTTTTAAATTTTTATTAACTAATGACTTACAAGATTTTGTATAGCCGGTCATCGGGGCTGCAAATGAAGGTAACGTAATAAACACACCAACGAAAGCCGCAATGATCAGTTTTAGTTTTGAATTATTTTTCATATCTAATACATTACCTGTTATTGCGCAAGCTTAAATTCCATCGTGTATCGCATATTCGGCTGCTCTACAGCCTTGCCATCCACAATCTTTGGTTTAAACTTCCATTTTCGAATCGCTTTTTTTGCAGCACGATTAAAGACTCGCTTGGGCTTTGAATCTAGCAAACGAATATCTTTAGGGGATCCATCAGTAGAAACAGTAAACTCAAACCTTACCCAACCAACGGTACCATCCATCGCGGCCTTTCTAGGATACTGAGGTTCAATCACGACTAATGGAATGGCATCACCATCTCCCATACCATCGCCCACTTGCCCCATATAAGTCCCCGCATTAACGTCGACATCCAGTTTACTTAAGTTCAAACTGGCATTTTTAATAGGCTTTTGCACCTTAGCCACTCGTCTCACTCGTGGTGGTGGTGGGTTTTTGGGTGGTGGTGGTGGCTTAGGTACATTCCGCGTACGTGTTTTAATTTCATCATCAGCTTTCACTGTGACAAACTCAATCACACGGTTTTCATCTTTGGGTGGTGGCTCCATTTCAGACTTCACTAAAAACGCCATCAACACAAATAACCCAAAAGTTATTCCGCCACCAACCCCAAATCCAACTAATATTCTCTGCATATTATTCTTCCGCCGCTACTGAAATTTTTTCGACACCAGCAGCTCTGGCAGCATCCATCACATCTAATACGACACCAGTTTTAGCCAGTACATCTGCCTGTATCACAATAGTACTTTCCGGATTTTCTAATACAAACCCTTCTATTGTGTTACGCACATCTTCCTTAGCTACCTGCTTTTTCAAAATATAAATTTCACTATTTGCAGTGATGCCAACAAAAACATTCGCTTTATCTCTTTTTGATAAAGTTTCTGCTTTCGGCTTGGTGACAGTAACACCCGCTTCTTTAACAAAAGCAGCGGTTACAATGAAGAAAATCAACATAATAAATACAACATCCAACATGGGTGTCATATCAATTGCGGCTTCTTCCTCTTTTGGCCTTAAGCTCTTCTTTGCCATAGAATTCTGTTCCTTACACTAATGGTGAGGCATATGATCAGCAAGCTCTTGTGCATGAACATTTGCTGAGTACTCTAGCCTTGAACTAACAAATAAGCCGGATAATGCTGCAACCATTCCTGCCATCGTAGGAATCGTTGCCTGCGTAATACCAGCCGCCATCAGTCTTGCGTTACCTGTGCCGGAAAGCGCCATAACCTCAAAGACCCCAACCATACCTGTCACTGTGCCTAATAGCCCAATCATAGGGCAAATAGTCACAATTGTTTTAATCACTAACAGGCCAGACTGAAGTTTCACTTTCATCTGGGATATCCAGGCTTCTCTGATTCTGTGTGCTTTCCAGGAAGTAGTATCTTTTCTGGAATCCCATCTGGCAACCATCAATCGTGCCTGCTTGGGGTAAGACCAGGAAAAAAACCACAACCTTTCTAAAATCATAGTCCACATAAGAATCAGCGCTGCAGCAATAAACCACAAAACATCCCCCCCGGCTTCCATAAACCGGGAGACTGTATCAAATAATTCTTCTAAAAATAGAAGCATATATTATGCTCCTGAATTTTCTTCGTGCTGGGCAATGAGTCCGGTGCTTTGTTCTTCTAACATATGCAAAAGACCTTTGGATAATCCAGAGACGAAACTGTGAGCAAGAATTAACGGTAAAGCAGCAACAATTCCAAGAACCGTTGTAATTAGTGCGGTAGAAATACCACCGGCCATAATCTTAGGATCACCAGTACCATAAAGAGTAATGCTTTGGAAAGTTTCAATCATACCGGTTACGGTACCTAACAGTCCCATTAATGGAGCAACTGCTGCGAACACTTTCACTATCGTGATTCCACGCTCTATCTTAGGCGTCTCTTTTAAGACCGCTTCATCTAATTTAAGCTCCAGGTTTTCTACATCGTCATCTTTATTAGCCAGATAAACGGCCATAATTCGACCCAACGGATTATTACCCGGAGTGCTTGACTTCGCCTGAGAGCTCATTTTTCCTTTAAGCGTAAGTAATACGATTAATCTTTCCAGAACAATCAACAAACCAATAAATAGAACCACACCAATAGCAACACCTACACCACCGGCATTATTTCTCACTCTTTCAGGCCATGATTCACGTTTCACTTCAAGGGTTAAAATTCCACCACGAGTAGGATCAAGTGCTAAAGGAGCAACACCCGATGTTGCTGACTGATAACCAGGAATCAATTTCGTGTTTCTTTCGTGAGGAGAACGTACCAACTGCTTAACGTCTTGCGTACTACCATCATATACCAGATATTCGTCACCTGATAACAGGTTAAACGCACCAACACGAGTAACATTACGGTCTTCTTTTCTACCTTCAGTATTAATAATACTTGTGTCAAACTTGACAACTTTGCCCTGCTCAGTCATCTCATTTTGCATCGCTACCCACAAACTTCTTATTTCAGGTATCTGCGGAAACTCTTTTGTCGCCGCCAGTTTGGCTAAATCCTGGTGTCTGTTCGGATATTGAACACTCACTATAGAATTTTTTATTGACGAAGCCGTGTTACCTGCAACAGTTTTAACAACGCCTATCATTTCTCCTAATGAACCCGCTTTGATATCACGTTTTTCAATCATTTCCGCGAGCGCTTTTTCATTCACTGTCATTTGCGCTTTAAGGCGTTCTGAACGGTCTTCTTCACGCTTTTTCTCAGCCTTGGCTGCGTTTAAAAGAGCCCTCTGGTTATTACGCTCTCTCTTAAAGCGTGCTTCTCGCTCTTTATTAACGTTACTTTGCTTGAGTTTATTCTGCTTAACTAATTTTAATAAATCATCAAGAGATTTTGCTTTAGGCGCTTTAATCGCCCCCGTATTCTTTACTGCTTGCTGTGCAGCGTTAGCACTAATCGTTGTGCCAGCCAGTAATACGGCTAATAGTATATTTCTAATTTTCATTCTAGGAAGCCTCTTTATTTAGCCGCTGGTACAGGAAGTTTAATTAAGTTTGGACTAGCTTGTTTGTTAGCCATTTTTATACCTTGAGAAATTCCACGTAAATAACTGTCATCCAGTGGTTCAAAAGTTTTGTTTTCAGGATTGTAGTAACCAGCCTGAGAGCCATCTAATGACATGTATACCAGTAGTAAACGACCAAATCTTAAAAAATCAACCTGGGTTTCGCCAGAGGGCAAAGTAATATTCCCCGTGTAAGACTCATATCCATTACCATAATCCACTTCTCTGTCATAAGCATTCATAATCAAACGATATTTCTCTGCCGTCTGAACATCAGCACGAACCATTGCATGTTGAAGCTTTTCAACAACTTGCAGTCTTTTTTCCAGACGAAACGGAATATCCAGCTTGATAAAGCTTTCCAAAGACGCAATCATTTCGTTCATGAGTGGCGCAACACCTCTCTCTGTTTCGTCGATCGTTTCAATATCTTTTTGAATACTTTGCATTTCTTCTTCTTGAGAAGCAATCAGCATTTCCAGCTGATTGTTATATACCTTCAACTGTTCAATGATTCTCAACGTTTGAGAGTAATCCTGAGCCATATCGAATGTTTGCTCAGCAAATCGGTCTATTTTCTTCTGTGACTTACCAGAAGCAATTGTAATCTTTTTTTCTTGTGATATTGCTCGATCAAGTTTCTGTGCAGAAAATGCACTCCCCATAGAGAGTAAAGAAATCAAGCTGAAAGCTGTTACTCCGAGAATTTTTCTTTTGTTGCGATTAAGCATATGGTTTCCAAACTTATTTTAGGGTTAAAAACTAATCGAAATTTGAACAAAAACAATAAGTTCGCTCTTTCAAATTTCGCTGCTAGACTTGCTGTTATAATAATTATTTTAATGTACGGCCTTTAGATATAACCTAAAGTTTTGAGTTACGATAACGCACAATACCGCCGACTATAAACATTATGCATTATTGAGTCAATTGGTTATCACACCAAGATTCATAATATGTGTAGGAAATGTACAGTAAATTTTAGATGGTTGATTATTAAGATGATAAATTTAATTAAATATTAAATAAGTTCAAGTTATTATGTAATTTACTGTATTTTATGATATTTTTGAGGGTTTTTTGATTGAAATGCTACATTTTTTCAGTCACCAGTGATTTCAGTCGGGGATGTTTTTAAATTCACGTTCAAGCTCAAATTGTTTTGAGGTCACAAAAGACTCAAGACTCTGCAATTTACTTTCAATAAGCGCAAATTTCTCTTCGGCATCCTCCAGACAATCTTTCGGACTATTTCCAGACATCCAGACATCCTTAATTCGAGTCTTATAGCGTTTTGACTCCGATTTACATACAGATTCATGATGCTTTTTCTTTCCACGCCCCATAAAACGTCCTTCGTAATGACTTCCAGGTTTAGGGTCGAGCACAAATGACAGAATAAAATACGCGACAATCACAGCTCCATTTAGCCATAATATCAACGAAGCAACAACAACTCGAACAAGCCAGACTTCAAACCCCAGATATTCAGCAATACCGGAGCAAACACCACAAATTTTAACATCATCGGGATTCTTATAGAGTTTTCTATCTTTATTTGAAGAAGGCCGCCAGTTATCTTGCATGTTTCTTCCTCCATTCGGGTGTTTCCTGATCAAGAATAGACTCCAGGGTCTCGACTCTTTCAAGTAAAGAGTTAGCAACCTTGAGCAATTCCTGCAGTCGCTCATGTTCTGCTTCAGAAATACCTGATTCTTTACGATTTTTGGATCGATAATGCATAATCACCCAGATAGGCGCAACAAATACCATAAATAATATCGCTGGAATATAGGCCAGTTCATTAACCATTAATCATTTCTCCTGTTATTACTCGCTACTCAAGCTTTCATTTTCTATTTTTTGATTCTACTCTGGCTTTTAATTCAGCCAGCTGCATATCAATTTCTTCTTCTTTTTCCAAATCATTAATTTCATCGGCCAGATTTTTGTTTCGACCAATATCAAAAGATTCGACTTCCGACTCGAGCTCGTCAAGCTTTCGCTCAAAGGTTTCAAAGCGAGAAACAACTCCCTGGGTACCGGAATCATGCAAACTACGCTTAACTTTTAAACGTGATGAAGTTGTCTTATGACGCATAACCAATGCCTTCTGACGTGCCCTGGCATCATTTAATTTATCCTGAAGTTGATTAACCTCATCTGATAAACGGGTCAGCTCAGCATCAATTTTATTAAACTCCAGTTGCAATTCCTGACAAATTTCTACCGCTTTATTTCTTTCTAATAAAGCTGCCTTTGCCAAATCTTCTCTACCTTTAGAAATAGCTAACTCGGCTTTTCTCTCCCATTCCTCAGATTCGCTATTGAGAGACTCTATACGACGACTAATGTCTTTCTTCTCAGCAATTGTTTTTGCTGAAGTTGTGCGTACCTCGACTAATGTATCTTCCATCTCCTGAACGATTAGCCGAATCAGTTTCTCCGGGTCTTCAGCTTTGTCCAGCAATGCATTGATATTTGCATTAACAATATCTGCAAATCTTGAAAAAATCCCCATAGGGGTTACCTCCTGAAAAAATTAAATTGATGACACTTTTAAATAATTACTTGAAATTAATGAGCATTTAAGCTCAATTAAAT
>JADGFG010000083.1:0-17504 GCA_016743995.1 Kangiellaceae bacterium
TATATATAATTATATTAGTAAACGTATATGATAACGACTAATTGAAGCCGACAAAATCTTTTTTTGTAAGTATTTCAATTAGTTTTAGAACAATTTAACATTTACCTGCCGGGAAAAAACAGAGTACACTCATTTCAAACCTGCCGCTCAGTGAAAATACCATTACGGACCCCAGAAGCGAAGCCAGTAATGAGCAATATTTCACCTTTTTATTAGTTACACCTAAACTCAGGCTCCCGCAGCAACCATCAGTATCTGACCACATAACCAGGCGGCATAAGTTCCCAGAGCATAACCCAGTACAGCCAGCAACACGCCTACTGGCGCTAGTGAGGGGTGAAATGCAGATGCAACAACCGGAGCAGAAGCAGCCCCTCCAACATTAGCCTGACTACCAACAGCCATATAAAATACGGGTGCTTTGATCATTTTAGCCACAATAAGCATTAATCCGGCGTGAATACACATCCAGATACCGCCAACCACAAATAACCACGGACGCTCAACAATCGAAGTAACATCCATATGCAAGCCAATACAGGCAATTAACAAATAAATAAATACAGAACCTAACTTAGAGGCCCCAGCTCCTTCGAGCTTTTTGGCTCTGGTAAAAGACAAGAGAATACCTATCGTTGTTGTGGTAACCACCAACCAGAAAAATTTGCTGGTTAAGGAATAACGCCCCAGTTCCGGAAAATTAGTTTCTATATAAGGAGCAAGAAAATCGGCGGTCAGATGACCTAAGGCAGTCGCACCAAAAGCAATTGCAACCATCGTCATCAAATCATTCAAATCAGGAATTCTGGCGTGTTTCTTATGAAAATGTTCAACCCTTTGTTTCAGATCTTCAATAGCAGAAACATCAGCGCCAGATTTTTCATCAATATCCTTAGCTCGCCCGGCCATAAACAATAATACAGCCATCCAGATATTGGCAATGATGACATCAACCGCGATCATACTGGAGAATATTTCGCCTGATACATCATAAACTTCTTTCATTGCAGCCTGATTAGCGCCTCCTCCAATCCAGCTACCAGCAACTGTCGTCATCCCTCTCCAGACATCACCCGCAACAACTTCTGGGTTTATCCATGAAACAATCAGTAACGCAACCGGCCCACCAATCACAATGCCCAGCGTACCAGTTAAAAATAAAATCAGTGCTTTAGGGCCTAATGCTTTGATTTTCTTAAAATCAATGCTCAAGGTTAACAACACCAGACAGGCCGGAAGCAAAAAGCGAGTGGCAACATAATATAACTGTCTGCCACTGGATGCTATTTTTGTATCTTCCGGGTTTGCGGCAGCCTGACACTGCGCTAAAACCGCCTGACCACCATCAACCAACCCACTTAACACATCTGCGCAGGGAAAGTTATAAGGTACAACATGAAAAGTATTGAGTAATGAAGGTAAAAAATAACACATCAATACTGCAGGGACCACTTTACAGAATCGCCTGCAGTAGATATTTTTACTATTGTAGGTGTAGAAAACTCCGCCAAGCATTAATGTTAAAAGACCAAAAACCACGGCATTGTTGGTTATTAAGTAGGTAATGGGTTCGTTCATACATTCCCCTGATTCTGAATGATTAGTTCAAGTTATCAATAATTAATGGATTATTCCGACATAACCCTGAAACAAAAAGGATCTCAAATTGATACCCCTACAAATAGACTTAAAGCGACTGCAAATTACCCCTCATACAGGCTAGCCGCCTAAGATAACAGTCACAGGAATAAAAATATAGTCAGCTGAAACAATAAAGATGTCCCTGCTAAACCAGTAGCCATGTGATGGCTAACATCATTAATCTCAAATTGAACTCACTTCTGTTGATAATTTGATCAATATTGGCTCCCTGCATTAACAACAGGTTGCGCAGAATCATCACTACATAATACCACTAACAAATTACTCACCATAGCGGCTTTTCGAGCAGCATCCAGCTCAACGATACCTCGCTCAGAAAGCTGGGCCAGGGCCATATCAACCATACCAACAGCCCCTTCAACCACTTTCTGCCTGGCACTAACAATGGCCATTGCCTGCTGCCTTCTTAACATTGCACTAGCTATTTCCGGCGCATAGGCAAGGTGGCTAATTCTGGTTTCAATAACATTAACCCCCGCCTTTTCAAGTCTTTCCTGAACTTCAACTTTAAGTGCGTCAGAAATTTCCTGCGGGTTGCTGCGCAGCGCAATTTTTTCCCCTTCATGATTATCGTACGCATATGACGTTGCCAGGTTTCTCAACGCAGATTCACTCTGAATAGAAACAAAGTCTTCATAGTCATCTACTTGAAACATAGCTTCTGCGGTATCGACAACTTCCCAGACAATAACTGCAGCAATTTCAATCGGATTTCCAGACTTATCGTTAACTTTCAATTTACCACTCTCAAAGTTTCTAACTCTCAGAGACACAACCGACTTGGAGTAAAATGGGTTTGCCCAGCGTAAACCGGGTTCATCAACTGTCCCGGCATATTTACCAAAAAGCTGCAGCACCTTTGCCTTTCTGGGGTGAACCATAAAAAAGCCAAACCAACAGGCCACTACACACAAACACTGCAACACGCCCAGCACAACCAATAAGCCACCACCTCTGGCCAGCGTTATTAACAACATAAAACTGAGTATCTGAACAAACAGCAAAACAAAAATCATTAAAATGCCATTTGGGGCTTTTATCTTTTTCTCAACAATCATATTAATCTCCAGTTTTTCAGACAGATAGCGTAACGACGGCACAAATCGGTGGTTAGCGGCATTACAATCCGCTCATAACAGTATCATTATGATATCGTTGTTTTTATTAACTGCAAGTTCTGCCAACATCAACGGGATAGAGTTAACCTGTTTCAATGAATAAATAATTCAAACAACCCACTAAAATCCAGACTATTTAATGACAATTTTCGACATAGACTGCAAATAACCACAAAATGGCTTTCTAATCTATGGCTAACCGATGCTCAGATAAAAAAAAGATGACAAACTGATCACACTTGCGCTACGAGGCTCGCAATCCAGCTGGGTAGCTCTGGTTAAACGTTACGAAGGGCTGGTTTATAACTATTGCCTGAGAATGACGTTTAATAATGCGAATGCAATGGACCTGATGCAGGAAGTTTTTCTTGCCATTTACCGTAAACTTCCAGCTTATCGAGCTGAAGGGAAATTCAAAAGCTGGATGATGCGCATTGCAGCTAACAAAACAACAGACTTCCTGAGAAGCAGAGGACGCAACCCGCTTCATCAGGCAGGCGCTATCTATGAGGATGAATTTCATAGTCAGGACAGCCCGCACGCTGATTATGAGAGCTTTACACAAAACCAGAGAGTCATACAGGTGCTTGCAAAGCTGCCTTCTGAACAACGACTGATTATTGAATTAAAGTTTTTTCAACATTTTACTTTTGAAGAAATAAGCCAGCAAACGGGTGTTGCTACCAGTACGATAATAACAAGACTTTATACTAATCAAACTTTTTTGCCAATAAAAGACGCCCTGATACTACTATTCTTAAAATTGGAGCTTGTACGATGGTAATCACACGACTACACATTAGCAGTAGTATAAGGCTCCTTACAGGCCTTAACTCAGTAACAGGCTCATATTTTGAACCTGATATCGGTCAATTCTTTTATTTTAAGCGTCGAGGAGGTGTTTAAAAAAGCTTACAAAAGTCGATTAAGGATACTATGTAACTTGGCTCTGTTAACGGTTTTCATTAACTTTGCTGGTCCTTCCGGATAATCTTTAATCGTTTCAATTTCAGAAAAATGTTTTACTTCTTTCGCATGAGTTAATATTTTTTTATATTCACTATCAAACTTACCCTGCAATAAACGTTCAGGATCCTGGATAAGAATGCCGTTTTCAAGATCCAGTCGCCATGCTCTCGGGTTTATATTATGTCCAGTTAATAAATGAGTCTCGTTATCACAACTAATTCCTTTTAAATGGTACGAATTATTCTCATGAGTCCATAAATAAACTTTTAACAACCCGCTTGCAATAAACTTTTGATTTCGTTTTACAAATTTTCTTAAATTCGCTTCATAAACATAAGGAACGATCCCTATCTTACTAAAGTTTTTCTGATCGGCAATATAAAAATCGTTAGCAACTTTGTCACCAATAACAATTTCTACCTGTTTACCTTTTTTAAGGATTCGTCTAACCGCTTTGTTTATTTTGGCTGGTAAATTAAAATAAGGTGTAAATATTCGAATACTCTTTTGCGTATCTTTTACCAGTTGATAAATCGTTTCATTCAGCAGGTTATTTCTTACGCCAAAACCTAATAAAGGCGTTACAGAAACATTGCCCGGGTTCGACTCTCCAGAGTCTCCTTTAAAATAATACTCACCAAAACGTAATTTCTTCTTAAACTGCTTAATCGCCGGTTTTATTTGTTTTTTTCCAGGAACAGTCTTTGCTGTCAGATTTTTAACGGCACTCGAAGTTAACAGGTAATTTTTAAGGTAGCTCACCATACAATCAGTTAACCGACTATCTTCAATAACATGATAACGATCATATCGATATCGGCTATTCTGCTGAAGATAGATATCGTTAATACTGGCACCACTGTATAAAAGAATATCATCAAAGATAAATCCTTTTAAGTGAAGCACACCTAACACTTCCCTGGTTTTAACTGGTACGCCCAGAATATCAACGGGATGTTCATATTTTTCCTGATACTCTCGATATAGCCTGACATTACCGATGCTTTCAGGGTGTCCCATCAGCCCCCGCTGCGCTCTCAGAAAATCTACAAATATTTTGACGTCAAGGTCAGGATTTTTCTGTTTTGCCTGATAAATGGCAGTTAAAATTTCCTGCCCCGAAGCATCATCCTGCAGATACAATGCTGTAATGTAAATTCTATGTCTGGCTTTTTTAATCTGTGATAACAACTCGCTCTTAAACGAGCTGGTTGTTTCAATGATATTGATTTTATCAGCACTCACAGAAATGGTTGCCAGAGAAGACAAAACTGTCTGGGCTTCTTTACGTAATCGCATCAGGTTAATCCGCTCTTCCCATAAACTTTTTATCTGCAGTATTAACTCTGACTTTTTCTCCACTTGAAATATACTCTGGCACCTGAACCGTCAGACCCGACCCAAACCGGGCTGGCTTTGTTCTGGATGAGGCTGAAGCACCTTTGATTGATGGATCTGTCTCAATAATCTCTAATTCAACGGACTGTGGGAGTTCCAGACCGACACTTTTACCATCAACAGTTAACACTACCAGGCCTTCAGTCGACTCGCTGATAAACAGTATTTCGTCTTCTATATCAGTCTTTCTGAAGCTAAACTGACTATAGTCTTCGTTATCCATGAAAATATAATCATCTCCATCAATATAAGAAAAATTGACGGAATGGCGGTTCAAATCAACCGGCGTCAACATGTCATCACCTTTAAAACTGTGTTCTACCTTACCGCCTGTAGTAATATCAGAAAAGCGGGTTTTGTAAAGTGTTGCCGCCCCTCTGGCACTGGGACTATGTACATCTATGTGTTTAACTAACAGCAATTTGCCGTTATATTCGACGGCCACGCCACGTTTTAGCTCACTAGCTCTTGGCATTTACATTTCTCTGATATTCATGTCATTAAAACTGACGCTATCATAGCCTTTCACACCTGTTTTTAAAAGTGTTCATTACTGAATATATCATCTTATATCGCGATATATAAATACTGTAACTTATGAAAATTATAATGAATCAGAGCAGGTTAACTATTTGACAGGATTGTCTCTACTTATCACAGTATCAAGGACTTTACTCAGTCGCTTTAAGCTCTCGTCATCGGTAAGCCCAAAACGCAAAGCATCTTTTTCATCACAAAGTCTCACATAAACTTTATGCTGGCACAAAGCCATAAATAGCGCTTCAGCCTGCTGTATACGAACCGTAACAAATAGTGGTGTTGCGCTAATAATGGCCGAATTCTGCATCGCTCCTCGTAGCAATTCAACCATTCGCATAGCGTAATCTGCCAGCTTAATTCTGGCATTTTGTTGCCAGCTAATATCAGACAGTGCTTTTTCAGCAATATACAACGCAGGCCCGTTTACCTGCCAGGGGCCTAGAAAATCGGCCAGATGGGCAAGCATGACAGGGTGACTACTCACAAAACCAACTCGTATACCTGCCAGACCAAAAAATTTCCCAATGGATCTCAGCACAAACAGGTTGGTTTTATCCATTTTACCTGTCATTGATTGCTGCGGCGGATAAACATCCATAAAAGCCTCATCCACCACTAACCAGCCGTTTAGCTGGCATAATCTCTCATGAAGTGCATTAAGAACAGAAGGGCTTATCAGCTCAGTGGTCGGGTTGTTCGGGTTTATAACAATGAGAATCATATTTTCTGATAATGCCTGAAGATCCGGTAGCTTCTTGTAGCGAATCACCTCAAATCCTTTATCCATCCAGGCTTTTTCATGCTCTTTGTAACCAATCTCAGGGACAAACACCTGAGCAAACTCTGGTTTACAATAATTCCAGAGTGCAGGTAACGCCTTGATCACGCTTTGACTTCCATTAGTAGCCAGAATATCCCGGGTCGCATAATAATCCTTTACCGCTTCATTAAATGAACGAGTCAGTACAGGCAATCGCTGCCAGATAAAATCTGGAATTTCTGGCACAGGATAACTAAAGGGACTCACGCCGGTAGAAAGATCAAGCCAGCCTTCTTCATCCAGGCCAAACTGTCTGGCAATAGCCGAAAGCTGTCCACCATGCTTTAAAACCACCGTTGCACAACCTCAATCATCATTCCGGACAAGAATAGAATACCGATAAAACCGATAACCGCCTGTTGTAACAGTCGCAGACTTCTCTGGATATCAACAACCTGCACCTGCCTGCCCTCGCCTAAAACAGGTGATTCAATACGACTATCCTCGTACTCAGACACTCCGCCAAGGCTAACACCTAACATACTGGCCCCGGACGACATTACCCATCCACCGTTAAGACTCTTATAGACCTTACTTTGAGAACGAGCATTAAAAATGGCTTTTTTTAACCGACTGAATAAATTGAATCGAGTTTGAACAACCTGGGTCAAAATATATAACAAGCTGGTAATTTTAGCACTGGGCCAACCCATAACATCATCAGCTCTCGCAGCAAACCAGCCAAAATAATTAAAACGTTTGTTTTTATAGCCCCACATCGCATCAAGTGTATTAACCAGCCGGTGCAATATTACCATTGGCCCGCCACCAACAAGATACCAGAAAAGCGTCGCAATAACGGCATCATGACCATTTTCCAACACTGATTCTACCGTTGCTCGTGCAATACCTTCTTTTGAAAGTGACGCCGTATTTCGACTGACAATATAACTGACAGCTTTACGTGCCCCACCAAGATCATCTTTTCTCAACGGCCGATCAATATCGAGCGCATGTTGATTTAAGCTTTGTAATCCCAACGCCAGATAGACAATAAAACAATCAGCAAACCAGAATAGAGGATTTCCATCTTTAATAAACCAATCATTAATAAACCAGTATACGGCAGGTAAAGGCAAAACAAGAAGGCTCCACCCAGCCATACCAACCAACCTGCCAGTCCAGCGACCGGAAAAACCTGTATTAAATAAAGTCTCTATTCGCTGAGCCAGATAACCAAACCCTGCCAGTGGGTGAAAACGCTTTGTTTCCCCCAGACAACGGTCAAGAATTACCGCAACCATAATAACCGTTGCTGACAGCAATATTGAATTAAACATTATCCAGGTTTACCGTCTGATAGCTAAACCAGACTGAAATTTTTACTCTGGTGACAAAAACTCACAGGAAATACTCGCCCGTTACCATATTGACTGTAAGCATTACAGGCTGCTTCATCGGAAAGCTGTGCAAGAAAACATCGAATGGCATCTCCATGGGTCACAATCAGAATATTCTGCTCGCCTTTATCAGCCGCAATCTTTCTTAAACTCTGTTCTATTCTTTTCCCACAATCAATTCCAGATTCTCCCTGAGGTGGCGCTTTATCCGACACCTGAAAAAACACCTGTTCAAAATGTGGCTCATCTTTTAAATCATCAAAATACTGTTCTTGCCATAAGCCAAAAAACCGTTCCTGCAAACCATCAACGATTTCAGTTTTAATCGCTAAAGCTTGCTGACACTTTTTTGCCGTATTTAATGCACGTCCAAGTGGAGAACTGTAAATACTGCTGATATTTTTGTCAGCCATTACCTGCGCCAGTTTATCTGCCTGCTCAACCCCCTGAGAGGTTAATACACTGTCCTTCTGCCCCTGCAATCGACGTACTCGATTCCACTCAGTTTCACCATGTCTTGCTAGAAAAAAATTTGTCATACTTACCAATCAACTCCTCGTCTTGCTTTTATTCCCGCTTTAAAAGCGTGTTTCTCATCTTTTATTTCACTAACCGTATCAGCCATATCTCTTAATTCTTTAATCGCACCACGGCCCGTCACAATCACCGATTGTTCTTTTGGCCGATTTTGTATAGCAGTTAACACTTCTTCTTTGTCCAGATAGTCATAACCTAACATATAAGTCATTTCATCAAGTAGCACAACATCAACTTGCGGATCAGCTAAATAAACTTTTGCCTGGTTCCAGACTTCAGTAGCCGCTTCAATGTCAGCCGTTCGATCTTGTGTGTCCCAGGTAAACCCTGTCCCCATTACCGCAAAGGGAACACCATTTTTCTCTAACAAATTTCTCTCGCCACACTCCCATTTTCCCTTAATAAATTGAGCAACCGCTGCTTTTTGCCCATGACCCACACAGCGAGTGACTGTCCCAAACCCAGCAGTAGACTTACCTTTTCCGTTACCCGTAATCACGAGCATTATACCGCGTTCAATTTTTGCTTTTGCGACCCGCGCGTCAACTTTTTCTTTATGTTTTTGAGATTTTACTTTATGCTTTTCTTGCAACTTACTATCATCTGAACTCATTTTTTTCTCCCACGTCTGTGTCAGATTAACTCTGCGTCAGCTTAACCAATCATGTGATTACATCATTTTAGCAAAGACGACTTAACTCGCTATAATTTTCATTATTTTTTCAATATCTAGGTGTGCTTCAAAAACATCGGCCAGTCGCTCTAACTCAGATTCCCGAACTTCACTCCAGTTAGCCGAAGATTGTTTTTCTCCAGACACCCAACCTAAAATCATTGCCAGGCTTTCTTTCGTCTCAAACAGACCGTGCAGATAACTTCCCACGATTTGCCCATCTCTGGAAACAACCCCATCATTAAACGCTCGACCATTCTGGTCAGATACCTTTGCAAACCAGCGAGATAAATCAGGGCCATTACTCTCTCCACAGTGAATTTCATAGCCAGTAATCTCTCCCGTCTCTTGTTGCAGTCGACAAACCCCTTTAACCTGGGTTAACTGTTTCTGTTGCCTGAGCTCGGTTGTAAAATCCAGATACCCCAAACCACGACTTTCACCTGCTTCACTCTCTATTCCGTCAGGGTCAGAAATTAATTGGCCTAACATCTGAAATCCGCCGCAAATTCCCAATAATTTGCCTCCATAACGAAGGTGCCGACTAATCTGATGATCCCAGCTCTGTTGTTTCAGATAATTCAAATCATCTCTGACAGATTTGCTGCCTGGCAATATAATCAAATCTGCACCTTGAAGGCTCTGACCTGGCGGCACAAATTCCAGTTTAACCTCAGGGTGCCACCTTAAAGGGTCAAAGTCAGTATGATTACTGATTCTCTGCAGTAAAGGAACTTTAATATGTATACTGGTTGACTGTTTGTGCACTTCAGTATTGACGGCATCTTCAGCGTCAAGCTTTAAAGACTGAATATGTGGTAGCACACCCAATACTGATTTTTGAGTATAATCATAGAGCCAGTCCAGACCGCTTTGTAACAACTCCATTCGTCCTCTGAACTGGTTTATAATAAAACCTTTAATTCGATTTTGCTCTGTTTTTGATAAAAGATTAACCGTACCAGTGAGATGGGCAAATACTCCTCCCCGATGAATATCACTCACTAACACAACCGGACAATCAACAGCTTCTGCAAACCCCATATTCGCAATATCATTTTTTCTGAGGTTAATTTCAGCTGGACTACCAGCGCCTTCAATTAATACAACGTCATAATCCGATTTCAGGCGATAATAAGACTCAAGCACTTTTTCAAAGGCCATCGTTTTTATTTCACCAAAGTTTCTCGCATCAAGATGGTTTATTGCTTCTCCATGAATAATCACCTGAGAACGCATATCACTACCGGGTTTAAGTAATACAGGATTGAAATCGGTAGACGGTGTTAAACCACAAGCGACAGCCTGTAAAGCCTGAGCTCTACCTATTTCACCGCCACTCACAGTAACGGCACTATTTAACGCCATATTTTGAGGTTTAAAAGGTGCTACTGACACTCCTTTTCGAACGAGCACACGGCAAAGGCCAGCAACACAGATGCTCTTTCCTGCATCTGAAGTTGTTCCCTGCAGCATTAAGCTACCTTTTAAATTCAACAATGAATCTTTCATTTAAAACTTCTCATCCAGGATGATTCATCTCAGTATCTCAGTATCTCAGTATCTCAGTAATAGTGACTGACAGGGTTAACGGATATTTTTATCGTCCGGGCGGTGATTCATAGTAACAATTTGAGGAAAAATCTCTCCTTCACTATAAACAGACAAATGAGTAATACTGGCGTAATCAATGGTAAAGCGTCTAAATTGTAACCCCTGGCTATAATCCATTTGCAGACACCATGCGACTAATGTACGAATAACGCCCGCATGCGTAAATACAGCAACTCGCTGACCAGCATGCTCCTTAACTAATGAATGCATGGCATTTTCAATACGTTGACTAAACTCTAGAAGAGGCTCTGCTCTGGGCGGCATGTTAACATTAGGCTGATTAAAAAAGTCGGCCATTTCCTGGGGAAATTTTTCCAATAATGACTGATAGCTTTTACCATCCCAATCACCAAAATGACACTCTCGCCAGGCATCATCCACCAGAAGATTCTTTTTGTTTTTCTTGGTATATTCTTTTGCAAACTCAGTACAGCGAAGTAATGGACTGGACAAATAAGTATCAATATTAACCAGCTTACGAACCGAAGCATTCATTTGCTTCCAGCCAGCCTGACTTAAGGACGCATCGGTAGATCCCAGCAAAACATTCTGTAATTCAGGTATTCCATGTCGAACTAAAAAAATATCGGTATTCACTAAAAACCCTTACCCATAATATTTCCCAGACCTGTAATTTTATCTGTCTTAGCACTAACCTTAAGCTCTAATGGACATCCTGCGACAACAAGCGTTACTTTTTCAGCAAGCTCGGCCAGCGCCTGATTTAACCACCCTGAATGATCGACAAAATCTCGACTTAACTCTCCCAATGGTACAATACCACTTCCCACTTCGTTAGATACAATCACTATCTTCGCTTTTGAAGCCAGTAACGCATCAATAAATGCCTGTTTTTCTTCTAACCAGCCATCCTTATCATTAGTACACAACCAATTACTCAACCATAGAGTCATACACTCGATAATAAGCGTCAGATGAGAGTCTGAATGTTTTCTGATAACATCGGCCAGATTAAAAGGTTCTTCTATTAATTGCCAGATTGCCGGACGTGACTGACGATGCATTTCAATTCTTCGTCGCATTTCAACATCGCTATCAGAAGCTGTCGCAACATAAATCACTTCTTCGGTTAACTTGTCAGCCTGCAATTCTGCATATCGACTCTTTCCAGACCGTGCACCGCCAATCACCAGGTGAATCATTTTGTTACCTCTGCGGACAATAGTACAGCGTAAACCAATAGTTCCGATATTTGCTGAGTAGCACCTAAAGTATCTCCGGTATAACCTTTTATCTGTCGTTGTAATAATATTTTTATCAATATCGTTGACAAGATTAAAGTAATCACAATAGCAATTGCATATTCTGGAACCAGCATCACAACCAATACGCCAACCAATAGCGCAACAACCAGATCCAGAGCGCTGCGGTTTTTCGTTAATAAATCAACTTTTGAAGTCTCTTTTTCAGATACATAGGGTAACCAGTGCATTATAACAACCGGAGTAATTCGACTTAAAGTGTGTGCAACAATTAACGCAATCACAACATTATCAACCTGCATTAACAAACAGAGCTTAAAACTTAACGCAAACCACAAGCTAATAACACCATAACTCCCAACCCTTGAGTCTTTCATAATTGACAGTTTACGTTCAATACTCCAGCCACCAGCCAGCCCATCGCAACTATCAGCTAATCCATCCTCATGCAGGGCGCCGGTTAAAAGTAACCCCGCCAGCATGGCCAATAAAATAGAGGGAACAGGCGTAAAATAGATTTGAGCCAGCCAATAAATGAAACCACAAAATCCCCCGATCAACAGCCCAACCAGGGAGAAATAACGGCTGGCTCCTGCCAACTCATTTGAATTAAAATTTAACGAAAAGGGAACCGGGATACGTGTTAAAAAAGTCAGTGCAAAACAGAGCTGGTTAAACTGACTTTTTAACAAAGTCATACAGCTTCTATTCCAGCACTGGAAAAACTGGCCATATCATTATAAAAAGCCTGAGCCGCTTTTAATAAAGGTAATGCAAGTGCTGCACCGGTACCTTCACCCAGCCTCATATTCAATGAAAGTAAAGGCTTAACATCCAGAAAGGCTAACAATTTATGATGGCCACTTTCTTCTGACTGATGGCAAAAAATCATATACCCTAACGCATCTGGCGCTATTTTTGATGCAATTAATGCAGCGGTTGTTGCAATAAAACCGTCAACCATAATAATGCTGCCACACTCTGCAGCAGCGAGCATTGCGCCAACCATTTGCACAATTTCAAAGCCTCCCACTGCAGCCAGCATCTGCTTAACATCAACCATATCTGTACGATGTTTTGCCAGTCCATGCTCTATCAATTCTAATTTTTTCTGGTAGGTTACATCATCTATGCCGGTACCGCGCCCAACACATTCTTCAGCTGCTATGCCAGTAACCGCAGACATTAGCGCTGAGGCTGAAGAAGTATTTCCAATACCCATCTCACCAAAACCAAAAACATTAGAGCATGACTCATGCCGACGGTATACGACACCAGCTCCCAGAGAAATTCCCTTTTCAACCTGTTCAATATTCATTGCAGATGAATGAACAAAATTAGCCGTTCCCGGCCCCAGCGATTGACTAATTAGTCGACTATCACTAATGGGCTTTAAAATTCCCGCATCAATAACCTCTATTTCCATATCGCTAGCCTGGCAAAAACAGTTGATCGCGGCGCCGCCATTAAGAAAATTCATCACCATTTGTCCTGTTACTTCCGAAGGCGCAATACTAACCCCCTCTTCAGCAATGCCGTGATCCGCAGCAAAAACTAACATGACAGGTTTTTTTAATTCAATTTTGCTGGGACCGGTAATCAATGCCAGGTGAAACGCTAGCTCTTCAAGACGGCCCAGAGCACCTGGAGGTTTAGTTTTCTGATCAATCACTTTCTGAATGGCAACACGAAATTCACTAGCGACAGGCTTTACATTAAACATTTATACAGACCTTTTCCTGAACTCATTCCAGTCACTTTGACACCAGATAAAGCCCACTTTAATTAGTTATTTTTCAATGATTAAATCGGTTCTTTCAACCAGATAATAGCGTCTTTTTTATCTTCAAATAATTCTACTTCAATATCTGTTCTAACCAGAGATAACCGGTATAGTTTGCTTAATACCTGGGCCATATCATCAGTGCAAACAAATGCAACTTTATAACTAGTGCCTCGCTTATCTCGCATTCCTGTAACGTACTGAGTTATTATTTCAATCTCATTAATACCGACCTCAAGCAATGCTTCTGAAAGATCATAACAACAGCCCATGTCTTTTTTAAAATCAGGATGACGCACAAATTCAGAGTAGCATTTTACCAGCTCAACCATTGTAACCATGCCAGAAAAACGAATAAAAACGATATTCGCGCCAACATCAATGAAAAAATCAAATTCTTGTTTCAAACATCCCCCTTATCTCACAACTCATCGGGCTTTATTCTACAGGATTGCCACATTTCTTCATCACTATCACTCACACGAGCCAATAAACGACAAAAAACGAATAACAAATCAGACAGACGATTAAGGTAAATACAACCAGTAGAATTAATCGTCTTTTTCGAGTGATTAACAGCATCTGGTTGCTGCGCATCGATTCTTTGAAAAGTAACCATACGCCGCTCTGCACGTCTGCATATGGTTCTGGCCAGATGACAACAAGTGGTTGCTCCATCACCTTTTGGTAATACAAACTCCTTAAGTGGAGGTAAAAATTGATTAAAATCCTGCAACCACTGTTCCAGCTGCTGTACATCTTTTTGCTGCAATATTGAGTGTCCGGGCATCGCCAGCTCCCCCCCCAGATCAAACAGTCTATGCTGAATTTCATTCAACACATCAACTATTTTAATCTCAGCTGATTGCGAAACAACCATCCCAATTGAAGCATTCAACTCATCAATCGTACCAATGACTTCAATACGGGGCGAGTCTTTATCCAGACGATGATTCCCACCAATTCCGGTCGTTCCATCATCTCCGGTTTTAGTCACTAGTTTTGACAGTCGATTACCCACACTCATTCACCTGCTTACTAATAACTCTAATCAATCGTTCTTACAACGGTATTATAATTATACTACCTGAACCCGGTTCTTTATATAGGCGAGCCGGGGGGCATTTCTGGTAATTCTATCAGTTGCGCTTTCACTTCTACAGAAAGATCATCCATACGCTTTGATTGATAAGCGTAAAAGCCATAATAACTTGACGTTTTGCGTACCGAAGTCAGTTTTCTTGTTAAATAGTCCTTCTCTTTCAACAAAATGCCGAGAAATTGCATTTTTACCTGCTGAGAAACACCTTTACTATGAATTAAATTCAGATAATTTGAATAAATCAGGTCAACGACAGCCTGATGAATCGAAGCATTTAACCCTTCAAAATTCTGCTCAATAATTGAAGTGTGTATTTCCGTGGTTAATGACTCAATAGAAGGTATAGAAGGATCAACAGCATTTTGTTGAAGCAATCTGGCTAACCGTACAGGATGAAGCAATGCGCTTAAAGTATGTTGAGCCGATGCGGCTGCCAGCGCCACCGGATCAAACACCACACCAGTGTTCCCCTTTAGTGACTCTCGAGTTCGTTCAAATTCAGCCGCTTTAGGCAACAAGATTGAACTCAAACCAGGTTTAAGAGCCAGAAACCCTGGTGTTAATGAGTTTAAAATGGCATTTAATGCTGTTTTTTGCTTTTCTCCACTAATAACCGTTAGCTGTTTTGCCTGATTATTTCTCTTAATTGAATAATCATACTCCACACCCCCGATCCATTTTGCTGCTGCAACTACCTGAAACCGGTGGAAATAATAAACAGGAATAATTAATTCCTCCAGATCTGACCAGGGATTATTACGCTTGATACTATGAGCACCAAAATTATTCAGTGCCACTTCACGAAGTTTATACATCGACTTTAACTCTGCTACCGCATCTTTACCATTATCCCAGAGGCTGGCCTGTGCATGTGCACTACCATTTCCCCGAGCATCATTGTCGGTAATATAAAGCAGCCCTTCTTGATCATTTTTAGCAATTAATTGTTTTAACCAGGCAGACTCCTTACCGTCAACGAACTGTTGATAACCGTAGGCAATGCTAGCTTTATCCCATTTACCTATTCCTACCGCATAAGCATCAGGCGCAACAACACGACTGCCTTTTAATTCAAACTTCGGATGAGGATAATCCATAACTGACTCTCGTCCATAATTACTGGCAGCAAAATTATGATTCAATCCAAGCGTATGGCCAACCTCATGGGCAGACAACTGTTTAATTCGACCCAACGCTAACTGCATCAAAGCCTCATCTTTCTCATTTTGCCCAAATAACGACATCATCCCCTGGGCAATTAAATAATCCTGGCGCACTCGTAACGAGCCCAGAGTCACGTGGCCTTTAATAATCTCGCCTGTTCGAGGATCAACCACTCCCGATCCATAGGACCAGCCCCGGGTCGCACGGTGGACCCATTGAATCACATTATACCGAACATCCATAGGGTCGGCGTGAGATGGCAGCATCTTAACCTGAAAAGCATCTTTATAGCCGATCGCCTCAAAAGCCTGGTTCCACCACATAGCGCCTTCAATTAATGCAGATTTGACTGGCTCAGGCACACCAGGATCCAGATAATAAATAATCGGTTTTTTAGCTTTACTGATACTAGCTTTGGGGTTCTTTTTCTCCAGACGATGGCGAGCGATAAACCGGCGATTAAGGTTTTCATTAATAGGTTGAGCGTAATCCTGGTAAGCTACCGACCAATACCCACTTTTAGGATGATATTCTCGTGTTTTATAAGCATTATCAGGTAAGCGTATAAAGCTATGGTGCATTTTAACCGTTACCGCTAAAGGCTCGGGAACCACCTGTCGCAAATATTTTCCCGGCTTACTTCCCGTTAATGTCACAGTTGCTTCCAGCTCTGTGTTGTCCGGAAATGCTGTTGTTCTTTTCATAAATATGGCTGAACGACTCACATCGACCTTATAACCTTTGCCCTGGTTACGTTTTTCCAGTTTACGTCCAACACCATGAATATCCTGAAGAATAAAATCACTGGCGTCCACCAACACCCAACCGGTACCGGTATCAACAACATCAAACCCCCAGAGAATAGATGACGCAAAAGCTTCTTCAACAGCCTGCGCTTCCTTTTTATTTCTGGTAATAGCACGATAACGGGTTGGTTTTTGTTTCAGCAGGACTTTATTACCCACCAGCTCAAAAGTAACCAGCCTTGTGTCACTTAGCTGACCTCTGTCTAATCCAATATCGTTTGACCCAACGCCGGCAGGCAAACTGGTCTGATAAATAAAGTCACTGCCAATATCTTCAATTTTAAGATAAACTTTATCTTCTTTAATATCATAGAGGACGCCAATAAAGCCTTTATCCAGATTAAAGCTCTGTTCCAGTTCCGCTAATGATTTCGCACTCACATAATTCACCAGCAAAACGAGGCAAGCACACAACCCTGAAACTACTTTTTTCATTCTTTTTTCCTGATTGATTAAATAGTCAACTATAAAAAATCTAAAATGGAGGTTACACTCCAGATAAACTCATCAAGGAGTTCAGGTATAGTAAGTAAGACTACCGCCATAAATCAAGCAATGTTGCTCTCTGTTTTAAATTAATTTGAAATTAAACACGCTTCAGCCTGTCAATTTGCTCAGTATGTTACAGATTTACTCTCTGATTTATTTAGTTAACATCAATACTTAGCACTGCTAATTAATAAAGATGGAATATTACAAAAAATCAGACAAAATGTTCGTTCAACCAGCCTGTCTATACATACTTCAGGCAAAAT
>JADGFG010000083.1:17514-20014 GCA_016743995.1 Kangiellaceae bacterium
GATTATTATCTTATGCGCGGCTTTGTCACACCATTTTGACCGATAATCATCAACACTAAACTTGGTAACTCGAGCTATCTCCATACAAAAAGTATGGGGTTATCAGCTTGAGTTTCTGTTAAAATACTCTCAGTTTACCATTATCTGATAACTTTCAAGTTTGTAGTAAAAATGATAAAAATTACCTCTCCAGGCCAGGAACATTTCAAAAAATTGCTATCTTCTCAGGATGATGGCACCGGAATTCGAGTCTTTGTTGTCAACCCCGGTACTCCGCACGCTGAGTGTGGCGTTTCTTATTGCCCTCCCGACGCCATTGAAAAAGATGATATAAAGCTAGAATTTGAATATTTTGACGCTTACGTTGATGAAGAAAGTGTGCCATATCTGGAAGAAGCAGAAATTGACTTTCAAACCGATGAAATGGGGGGACAGCTCACTTTAAGAGCCCCCAACGCCAAGGCAAGAAAAGTTGATGATGATGCCCCTGTCGCAGACAGAATCAAATACCTGCTAGAGTCGGAAATTAACCCTCAACTGGCAAACCATGGTGGCCAGGTCGCTTTAGCCGACTTTACCGAAGATGGTATCGTTGTTCTTCAGTTTGGTGGAGGGTGTCAGGGCTGCGGTATGGCAGATGTTACTCTGAAGGAAGGCATAGAAAAAACGTTACTTGAAAAAATACCTGAAGTTAAAGGGGTTAAAGATGTCACCGAACATGATTTAGGTGATAACCCCTATTATTAAGCCAGTTTAAAACTATAATTCGCCAATGGGTAGCTTGAAAAGTCATTTAAAAAAAATGGCATTAACGCCAAAAACACAATTAAAAAAGCTGCTCTATGGTACTTTTATCGCTTTTACGCTGATGTTAATATTACTATTAACCAGTAATTCTTTAAGTAGCTGGCAATTTTATACATTATGTTTTTTCATCATGCTGAGTATACTCTATGCAATTCCGGGTTATATTGGTATATGGGTGTGGCGAATGCGAAAATTCTTTTTCGATATTAACTAACCAGCCCTACGCTAACCAGCACAACGAAAATTTCGACTCGCTCGTTTTTTAACCACCACGAGTCTAGCATGGCAAAGAGTCTAGCATGACGCACTCAACACTTTCTCCCACACAGAAAAAATGGCTATCAGGGAGTATTTTCATATTACTTTGCCTGCTTTTTACCAAGGGGCCTGATTATTACGATCACCGTATCATTAAACAAATCTGGGAATCAGGACATTTTATTTTATTCGCAGGCTTGTTCTTACTTTTATTTCAGTTTGAAATACTTAGAAAACTATCTTTTTTCACACAACTTTTTTTAACCATCACTATCAGCATAATCATCGGCGTAGCAACTGAGTTTCTACAATTACTTGTCGGACGAAACTTTGAGTTTAAAGATATCATTAACGACTTACTGGGAGGTCTCGCTGGCTTCCTGACTCACCTGATATCAGCCAAAAGAAAATACACACAAAACCTGGGGTGTATTATCGGAATTAGTATGCTGACATTAATCGGATTACGACCGCTGCTTTACGCCGTCATTGATGAGTTTTACCTTTATCAGAACTTTCCGAACCTGAGCGACTTTGAAACCCCTTATGAGTTGGGGCGTTGGGATTATGCTTCTGCCAGTATTTCGACGTCAGAAGATATAAAATCTCATGGTAACCAATCAATGAAAGTTGTATTTTTCCCTGCGCAGTACCCGGATATTACACTTAATCATTTTAAACGAAACTGGCAGGACTATAACCAGATTAACTTCAGTCTTTTTAATACCAGTAACCAGACACTTACATTTGAGTTAAAAATTTACGATCAAAAACACCCGCTTTCTAACTATGCATTTGACGACCGATTCAACCTGCCTGTTAAAATGAAGCCCGGATGGAATCATTTTTCTTATCCTCTGAAGACAATTAAGAGTTCATTACAACATCGAAAAATGGAAATGCAATCCGTATTGTCTCTTAGTCTGTTCATGATCAATTTAAAACAAGAAGTCATCATTTACCTGGACCATGTCCACCTATCGCGTTAGCATCAGAATTATAAAAGTCTATTAAATAAATGAGATAAATCGATTGGTTTTATTGGTAAAATTACCATCTCATCAGCGAGATAATATTTTAAGTAACACACACAAAAATACAGCCTGTTCGATAAACAAAATGTCGCTGTAACTTCTCTACAGATCTTATTTATAACAATCATTATTTTTTCAAAGCCCATGAATTATGAGGATTGTTTGTCATTATTAATTTTTTGAATGCAGGCATAAAATTGATGAACCAATGATAAAAATTAGATATTCATTTCTTAATTTAATGTACAAAGCTTACGCTAACGTCAGAAATTGACATCAAAAACCCCCTTCAATATTCTTGCTGCGCTTAATTTACGTTGGGTTTTTAAAGCTTTTTCAGTTAATTTTCATTTTTAACTGAACAATACAAAACATAACTAAAATAATGAAAACAGGTGTCT
>JADGFG010000299.1 GCA_016743995.1 Kangiellaceae bacterium
TATTTACTCTTTTTATTTTTTTATTTTTAATAGTTAAATTTTTTACTGCTGAGATTACATTAAGTGATGATCCGACAACTATGTTTGTTATAAAACATTCTCCATCTTTTGAAAATAAAATCACGATGATTCCACCCATCGATTTAAAAGGGTATGTAGTTCTATTTTCTGATGAAAATGGCTTTATTGGTGAAAGCGTGTACCATTTTTTAGTCAATTTCTTATGGTGGTGCTTTCCACTTGTTGGCATGCTCTATTATATTTTTAAGAAGTTAACAGCCTGATAATCATGGCTACTCGAAAAAAAATAGGACAAAAAATGAAAAATAGGACGGCCATATTTTTCGTTTTTTGGGCTGCCCTTGGGTCTCATACGGGATCTCGAAGAATTGCCATGGGTTGACTAGTCCGTTAAAGACTTGTAGCCTTTACTCTACCTTAATTTTTCGTTATCCAGGAGAATGACAAATAACAAAAACAAGGCAGTCAATTTAACAATTCAAGAAAGCAAAAGGAGAACAACCTGAGACTTAATCAAAGTCTTTATAACAATTCAGGAGAAACCTCATTCCCTCAGTTGCATCACCATTATCATAAAAGTTGACCATTACCTGGTTGTACTCATCCTTAAGCCTGCCTGGTACCGATAAATAATAGAAGCCATTAGTCAACAACACATAATTCATTACAGCTCTGGATGTACGTTTATTACCGTCGTAAAAGAACTGATTTCTAGAACCCCAGAAATAATAAACCAATGCCCGTTCTATTGGCTGCTCAATGGTATTGATAGCTGCCAGGCCTTCCGTGAAAATATTGTTGAGTTGACCACTTTCAGGCGGTCGATGAGAAGTGCCACCAATACCAACCTCGCCACTTCTAAACTTACCCCATTCTAAAGCCTCTTGATTAGCGACCCTGTCATGAAGCTGCAAAACTAAAGATTCTGATAAATTGAACGGCGACTCTAAGGCTTTATCCATCAATAAGTTCAACGCATCCTTTTGATTCAGAACCTGAAGTTGGTCGAATAATGAATGGCCACCAACAGTTGTTCCTTCTATCAATGTTTGAACGTCAACAAATGAGTAAGGATTATCTTCAATATGTACGAGATCCCATACATATTCGGGCAGCATCTTCTTCAAGATGAATACAGGTTTCTCAGGCTCACGTGCTGGCAAAATATTTTCGCCAATATGGGTGCCCCAGGTAAATCCAATTTTTTCTTGAATATTCATTAATTTTTTTGACTCAGGTTTTGCATATCCTGGACTCGATAACAGCTAAGAAGAAACTTAATAGCACTATCGCCATTTTTACGATTATATAACTCTAATAAAAAAGCAGGGACAGTCGCATTCCTGTAATGAGAAAAACGAGCGCAAGCTCTAGCAACACCATGTTTTGGTTTGACATTGATAAATAACGAAGGTGAATAGGTGAAACCCAGAATGTCTTTCATAATAAGTCCTTTTTCAGGTTGAATTTTTCGTGGCGACCCACACTCCAAAAATATACAGAAATCACTCGTCATAGACAACCCCTTAATACTCAGATGAATAACAATCGAAAAAGCAGGGACAGTCGCATTCCTGTATACTTTTTGTAATGATGGAGTATTAAACAGACTGTCTGCCAGTGAGTACTTTAACCAAATCCATCTAACTATCAGAAACTTCTGAGAGCTTCGCACACATTCAATCCAGCCAATCTAATAAATCACAGGTTATCTTTCTGATTTCTCCCTATAAAAAATGATTTTCAGTAATCTTTTTTTAACAGCCAAAGATAAAAACTCACTTTAAGCGCGTTCAATACAAATAATTTTATGAGTGTCCTAGAATATCTTTTGTGAGATTTTATAGTTGCTAATTAAGGACCCAACGGCAAGATCTCTGGTTTTCTCGCAACTGTTTTAACATTTGAACCATAGGGCGCAGGGTTAACGCATTTCTCGTTCCCACGCTGGAGCATGGGTACCAGAGAAAACAGACTGTCTGCCAACGCCACTAACAAGTAGCTGCATCAGATAGACTGATGGAAAAGCAGGGATATTTACATTCCTGTACTATTAGATTTTATGACTGTCCTCGACATTGCTAATGGAAAAGCAAGGATATTTACATTCCTGTACTATTAGATTTTATGACTGTCCTCGACATTGCTATTTGAATGTCCTAGAATATCCTCCTAGAATATCCCAGGCACGAGTAGACCAGGCTCGAATAGACAACCTGAAGCTTAACTCAAACGTTCAACATTCCTGTTTGCCTGGCGTCATCACCTGACAACTCCGCAAAGCAAATATTGGCATGATAAACTACCAGCTTGCGATGAACTATCTGTTTCAAGCTTAAAGCTCGCTCTCCAAAACTAAACGTTTGTAGTAGTACAAACGTGTTCAAAACCATACTATGGTGGATTTAGAAGCTATGGTGGCCTGTTTTCGATAATTATTGTGAAACGGACTCTCTAGGGCTTGCAAAATAAGCAGGTATCTATAAACTGATGATCTTAAAATATTAAGAATTCTTACTCAGTCATACATCTAGTTGTTTGCTGTTTACTGAATAGAATAAGATGTTAGAGCTTAATGGGATTTTCGATGTAAATGGGAACAAACATGACTGAACTATTACAACTAAAATGTTTATCAGATGTAAGGCAACTAATTTCAGATATTAAAACCTATCGAGCCAGGCCAGCAATTAGAGGTAAACACCCGACACTTTATCCAGAACGTGCAGAAGGAAAGTACCGTACAATAAAAGGAGTAAGAATCTGTGATTATCAATTTTGTATAGATGAAGTTTGGGTTTTACCGAACCCTCGGATGGGCTTATCTTTTTCAGCAACTTGGGACAATCTTCAATTTGTTTATGGAATGTTTAAGAAGCGAGCAAAAAAGAAACCAGTAGATATACATTGGGTGCTTTCTGAAGTAGATATTCCTCCCGGATTAAAATTTGAAGCAGACAAGGACAATAGTGGTCATTTTTTCTTAGCCGTTAATAGGAAAATGCATATTGATCAGCTAGTAAAAAAGTTAGAAGTGGTAGCTCACCGAATGTCCGTATTGAAAGGAGGAGGTACAGTATTATGATAAAATTCAAACGCTATCCGCATGTAAATGAGTTAATGAACTATTATATATCCGCGCTAGAAAAAACCGATATTAAAAATATTATCAAAAATGGAATAGAAAATGAACGTCAAGCCGAATTGTTTTCACGATTTATCTGGGAGATGGTTGAAGCAATTAACGAAGACGAAGAAAATAATGTCATCGTATTAGGTAGTGCCGATAACACTGAAATGCTACCAGATATTAGTTACGAGGTAACTAAATTGATGAAAGACCTGGGAACTTATTCAATATGGGAATCAGTTTCTAAAGATGAAATGGGCTAGCACTAACAAGTAGCTGCATCAGATAAACTGATGAGCAAAGCATAACCGCATAGTTGACTATCAGATGTTGACTGTATCCCTT
>JADGFG010000084.1 GCA_016743995.1 Kangiellaceae bacterium
GGCCTCATACTCATAATGAAAGTTTGAGTCCTGTAAAGAAAGAAGAATATTATTATTGGAAAACCTCTAAAAGAGTGGCCTAATTATTTGACCACAACAGATTGACTGGAAACATTATAAAAGCTGAACTAATGAGTAGACTGTCCAGTCTTTTATTTGACAGTTTTAAATCAGAATTTATTTTTGTCAGAATGTTACGATGTAGTGAACAACTTAAAAAAATGGAAAACTTAACCTAACTTTTATGAGTATTGTGCAGGGCACCACAACTCACTACTAAATAAACACTAATACGGCATCATCTGATATGTCGTCTTTATGGAGTTCTTTAAGGTTGTGCTGTAATTTTCTATAAAACTTACTCTAATTGGATACAATATCTCTTAAATCCCGCTCTCCGTTACTTTCATGCTTTTCCCATGAATCAATATAGTCAGGTATTCTATTTAAAAATGGTGGTTGCTCAACAGCAATAGACTCCTTGAAAGCAGCAATATTTTCTACGAGTGACTTAGCATTTAAGTGGTTACCTAATTGAAGCGCCGTATCTAAAAACATATCTAAGTTTATAGTTAACCCCAACCTTTCATGTTTCGCAATCATCTGTTTTAAATAGAACTCATCTTGCGGGTTCATGTAGTCGATATCGTAAGAAAACTCTTCCTTAAAGATAAATGCCAGATTCAGTCTTTGAGTATATTGAATTCTACAATAGTCACGACAAATCTTATTGAAGACATTACTATCTATAGTTATAGAGTCTTTAACTACTCTACCAACTAACCTCTCAAACTCGCCATTAATAAATTCAAACTCTTTACAGTTGGCATAAACCAAGTTATCTGAAACTACATCCTCATGATTAGCTCCATAGTTTTCTATTATATCTTCAACTATTCGCTCATTCTCTTCTCCATCAAAGTAAAAGTGATAATTTATTGGTAGTTGATTTTTAATATAGCCGATCAAATGTTCTCTGCTTAATGAAAACGATAAATCTGGGCAGACTATTAGATCCATAAATGTCATATATTCATCAGAGCCTGGATCTAAACTTTTCTTAAAATAGCTGTTTAAATTAAATTCTTGAAACAGTTCTTTTCTAACCGGTGATACAGACAAATCTTCAAGGTATTGAGAAATTGAGTTATTATCATGATGCATTGAAATACACTTAAGAATCCTTACATGTATTCTTTTTTTGTTTAGGCTATCCAATCCTCCTGTAGAGGTAAGTTGATTGAGCAGTAAGTAAGAGGATGCTTTTACTAGGAAGTCACTCTGCTTAAATTGATCGAAAAAAAACAAAACATCAATACAATCAATTATGTTTTGGGTAAATGCAAAGGCATTGTTAACCTGATGTGAAGACCGGATATCTAAGAGACATTCTTGATATGCACATAACATTATTTCATAGTTATATTTGCAAACTGCAACATCAGTAACATACCTGGATATTTCGCTTAAATCACTTTGGGATGCAGTCCCTGCATAGTTCATTAACTCCAATCTTCTGCTATTTCCCCATTCGATCTTGTCATCAGAAGACAAAGGTATTTTTCTAGACAACAATATTCCAGGCGTGTTCGCTACGATAGAAAACAAGCCCTCATTCTCATCAAATATTTCTGAATCTTGAATATTTGGTTTTGTCCTATCATCATCAAAAAATAAAGTTGAAGCCGAACAAATATAACCAATATTTTCAGCGTGAGCATATGGTTTACCATTATTACCAGTGGAAGGCTGTGTCCATGCAGGATAAGCTGATTGAATTTTGTTTTCTCTTGTTTGTATTACAACTCGCATAGCAGTCATTGGGTCATCACATAAGGCATAACCAATCAATTGACTGTCACTTGATTCTTCAACATCCAGATTAAGAAGAGCCTCATTGATTACCTCAATAATTTTCTCTTTGGTAAAATTTTCTGGGAATAAGGTTTTCCATAGGTAACCTGACTTATAACGCTCATCAGGAAACATAGTGATCCTTGCTGCTTTGGACTGGAATAGCTCTTTGGGTAGTTTTAAACACACAACGCCATTTTGTAATTCTCTTGCATAATACCAATAAGGATCAGCATTCGAATCGAAGTGATAAACATGTTTTAATTCAGGGTGTTTTTTCTTAAAATCTAGCCAGCCAGAAACAGTGTGTAATCCACCTTTTAAAATGCATAATTTACCCGCATTTCTGACACCTCCAACATCATATAATCTCTCAGTTAAATCACCACTTATAATATGATTTACCGCATCATCAGATAGTTGATATTCACCGTTGAGACCTAAAGCATACACCGTTTTAAATTCCTTAAAGTTTTATTCAATTAAATAATTAAAGTATTCGAACTAAGCCTAGCGTTCAGCTCATGGGCAGTTCATCCTTACTTTGCCTTACCGTTCTCCGATGCTCAAATGTAATTCAACATTCAGCCAGTCTTGCAAACTTAACAGTTGTGCGTAACCTTCTTCTATAGGTAAATTTAGTGTTTTGTATGATGCAAAGTTCATTGAATTCTTTTCTTTTTCGTACTTTAAAATTCAATAGCCATCAGAACGCTTTGACAACCAGCTAGCATGTGCATCTCTCAAGGTATCACGACCTTCAGTTGAAGGTAATATCACATCAGCACCACCATCATACGGATGAAAGACAAACTTACTCTCAACACCTACGAGAACTTTCAGGACATCCATAAATAATTTAAATCCTTAAATCCCATCATACAAGCAAAACGTTCATACTTGACTTGTTATGTATTTGTTTCTGACCAGACGGCAAATTCATTGCCAGATGGCTCAGTAAAATGGAACCTGAAACCACCGGGAAAAGAGAATGTTGGTTTGATTATTTTACCGCCGGCCTCGGTAATTTTCGACTGGGTTTCATTGATATTATTACTATAGAAAACAATGAGTGCGCTTCCGTTATTCGTAGAGGCATGTAAATCTGACTTATAAAAGCCACCTTCAATGCCCTCATTTCCAAATGCAGAATACTCCGGTCCATAATCCTGAAAAGACCACCCGAATACGCTTTGAAAGAAACTCTTAGTTTCCTCCAGATTATTCGAAGGAAACTCTACGTAATTGATCTTTTCATGTTTATTCATATGATCACTTTAATTTTTTAGAACATCATAAAATATTCTATCATTAAGTTTTTGCGATTTTTTTACCAATGACGGTCCTTGATTAACAAGCAAACTTTCATTTTACCGCATCTGGCTATGCACTAAATAACACCAATATAAACAGGCGCTGGGCTTGCACTATAAGTAGGCAGCGTTGAACAAGAACCATCACCAGAAAAATAAAAGGCTGCTTTACCACCTTGTTTTTTGATAGATTGTAGCATGCTGGTCCACATTGCACAGGTAGTAATGCCAACACCTTGTCTCTCACTTTTCAGGTTACAGATGTTGGTATAATCACCTCTTCCTGAATGAAGAATATTCACATCTCCACTATTGTACACAAGTACACGCAAAACAGTGACATCACATTGATATGCTGCTTGACACATAGAGCTCATTAAAAATAATGAACTAATAATACAAATTTTTAAACTCATGTATATCTCCTTAAATTACATAACACCGCAATAAACGATGAATAATGGTTTTCTAAACTGTCACAATGATCTTGCCGCAGCCCACAAAAACAAACAGTCTACATTGTGCGTCAGTGTTTGCAAAGAAATGTTTCATGACTAGATTGGCAAGGTATTCTAAGCAGTACCCTGAATCGTCTATTTTCAGTCTACGAGACTATGAAAAGCCAATAACTATCTGATACGATTAACTATTCTTAAATTGATTACGAATTGAATTCAATCTAAAGAAGTCATTACGCTTGCAAAATAACCAGGAACCGATAAACTGTTGATTTTGTAAAATAAGTAATTCTCGCTCAGTAATCTACTCCATTATTTTTGGTCTGCTGAACGAAATAAGTTGTTAAGTTTAGGGAAAATCATGAAGAATCTATTAGTAGTTACATCCTTATTGCTGTTTTCTGGCTTTGCTCAAGCTGTAGGAAATGTTTCGTCAACCGTTAAATCTGTACGAGTGGATAGGAACGGATGGGGAATGATTGAGTTTACAAAACCGATAAATACCCCCGCAGAATGCCATTCAACTTCCTATAAATCGCACTTTTCATTTGATACCAATACTCCAGGCGGAAAATCGATATATTCTATGGCACTAGCGGCGGCTTCTTCCGGTAAAACAATTACCGCCTATGGAACCGGAAGTTGTTCAGAATATTCTAATACCGTAGAAAGTATGGGCTACGGGCACTACTACAAATAAATGCCAAGAGGTTCATTCTAGAGATATTACAAGCAAAGGTCCGCGACCCTAAAATTTAATCGTTTTGCTCGTTCCCCATATTTAATATGGGTCAATGATAGTTGCTACATAATTCAGATAATTTTTTTCCTATGGAGTAGATAGCTTCATACTATCTGGTGGATAAACAGGCCTGCTTAACATCGATAATTGATATCACCGACGTTAAGCAGGCTAGTTCTTCAAGAGGTGAAGGAGGCATTTTAGTGGCGAAGGAATTAAGTACTACATTATGATTACCCAGTGACAAAGCAAACACTTGTTATATTTACATTATCCCAATCAATCCAAAAGTACCTATTGGCATCAGTAGAATCCACTGCGGTAATTTGATGAAGCTACGATACCCAAAAAAGTACCAGCCAACAATAATAAACACGATTGAAAACACAATATAAGTTAATGAAATACCTGCAACTACCAGGTATGAATTGTGTAAATTAAACCAACCGGCATAACTTAATACAGCGCCACAAATAATCAACACCACTGATACCATATGCCAACAGGCTAATAATGTAGCTTTTGGTACTTCTGGTAACTCAGATTTTAAAAAAGGTCTCACGGGGTCAAGCTGACCAGCAATAATATGAACAAGCGCAGTGAATAATCCAATGATCCCCGCACCAAATATCCAAAAGTTCATCGTATTTCTCCTGCAAATATAACAACTGATAAAATGGAACAAAAACACTTAACCCACCAGAACATCCTTGCACACCTTAAAAACAAACAGTGTACATTGTAAATCAACGTTTGCAAGTGCTTCTGGTACGCCACAGATAGAGCAATACGAAGAGCAAACCTGATAGGTATACCCGCCAGATTAATCATAAGTTTTTTACTTCAATGAAATATTCAGCGCCTGACCATCCAAACGATCATGCTTTTGAAAGTTTACCTGACAACACAATAAACCCTATATCTTATTGAATTTATTACCTTTTTATTACCTTCATTAAAACTTCATCTACTCTTTATGTGATATTTAACCGTTTTTCTGATAACTTTCCTGTCAACTACTTTAATCCGAGAGAGAGATTGATGAAATTGAGCGGCAATATTTTATTGGGTACCATATCACTCGTTTGCTATTTATTGATAAGTGCTTGCCAGGCGAAAGAAGAACAGCTTTCGACTGATGCAATTAAACCAGTAACTACCGAACAACAAATAGCAATTCAGCCTGTTAAGGTAAAGAGCGGCTGGAAGGTATCCAGTGAACCGTATAATAAGAAAATGATAAAAGCGCTCAATAAAAAAATTGTACAAAATGACTTTAAACAGATTAGTAGTATTGTTGTTATTAAAAATGGGGCCTTACTACTAGAGGAGTATTTTAACGGCAGTGAACGTTCGAGCTTACATGACCCACGTTCGGTCGGTAAAAGTTTTGCCTCTACGGTACTGGGTATTGCAATCGACGACGGCTATTTTACCAGTGAAAATCAAAAAATCAGCGAGTTTTATGACTTAAAAGCATTCGACAATTATTCACCTGAAAAAGCAACAGTAAGCCTGAAAAACCTTTTAACGATGAGTTCAGGCTTTAATGCTAATGACTCAGACAGAGAGTCACCAGGCAACGAAGAAAATATGTACCCAACGGACGATTGGGTGAAATTCACTCTGGATTTGTCAATGAATGACAAAACAAAGCCCGGTCAGCACTGGAGCTATTTTACCGCCGGGGTGGTATTGCTAGGAGATATATTACATAAGACTGTCCCCGAAGGATTAGAAACCTATGCGCATAAAAAGCTGTTTAAGCCACTGGGTATTCACAATTATCAATGGCAATACACGCCTCAAAAAGTTGCCAACACTGCAGGTGGTTTGAGACTGAGAGCATTAGATTTTGCGAAGTACGGCCAGTTGTACAAAAATGGTGGTAGTTGGAAAAATAATCAGATCATTTCATCAAAATGGGTTGAAGCCAGTTTATCCAAACAAATTGCTCGATCACAAGAAAAGAACGGTGGTCACTATGGCTATTTATTCTGGCATGATACTTTTACTATCGGTAATCAATCTTATAAAGTAGCTTACGCGACTGGTAATGGTGGTAATAAAATTTATATTTTTAAAGATATTCCTTTTGTAATCGTGATAACCGCGAAAGCCTATGGCAGACGTTATGCACATCCTCAGGTGAAACAAATGATGTTCAGTTACATTCTACCTGCCATTTTGGATTAACCGTTCCCTCACGATCCACTACCAGACAGAATTACTGAATTACTGAATTATTGAACTACTGGTGGTGGATATTCCGCCAGGAACTGTTTCTGCATGGATTCTCGTCGCCGGTTAATATCATCTATCAACTGATAAAATTCAGGCGACTCTCCAAGCTGAGCAAATAATGGCGAAATCGCTAAATACTCACTGTTGAGATAACCAGAATTGACGGCTTTTTGTAAATAACTGATTGCTCGCTCTTTATTTTTGAGAACTAACAAACTCATTATTGAGGCTTCCACATATTTGTCCGGCCAGGTATTCCCCTCTGCTACCATTTTCTCTAATTGATCTGTTTTAAAGTTAACCTTTTCACTGGTTAACTGGTTATCCATGATCTGCACCAGAGTTTTAGCATAAGACTGATTAGGGTTTACTTCTGCCGCTCTTCTAAACCAGGGCAGGGCCTTTTGTTTTCCTTCCAGTAACCACAATAACTCAGCGTAATATAGAAAAACGTCAACTCGTTCAACCTCTCGTTTTAGCACTTTTTTAATCACATTTTTTGCTTGAGAAAAACGACCTTGATAAAACAAAAAGCGTGGATAAGCTTCGTTAACAAATACATTATCAGGAAACAAAACAAATAATCGCTCATAACTTGCTTGTGCCTGTGTAGTGAATTTCAGCAGTTCCAGAGTATGAGCTATCTGTAAATCAACCATATAATTGTCAGGTTTTAGTTGTTTAGCCTGTTTGTTTAACTTAAAAGCAGCCAACAATTGCCCCTTTACTTCTAACAGATAGGCGGCGGAACTAATGCTATTGAAATTTTGAGGATCAAGCTTTATAGATAACAAATAATGTTCCAGTGCAAGTTCAAGGTTCCCCAGACAGTCCCATGAATAAGCTAAAGCAGCTTGTGCCCTGCTATTAACACTATCCAGATTGATCGCCTGACGAGCGAATTGCTTGGCCTTTATTGCTCTGGACCGCTTCTCATTATATCGACAAACTGACTTACTCAATGCCAGACTTAGACCAATTAGCGCAGTGACATTAGCTGGCTCCAGTTCTAGCGCTTCATTAAACAATTCTATCGCGCGGTCCAGATTATTTTTCTGGCCAATACTAAAGTAGTATTTTCCACGTTCAAGAAGAGGACTAATGAGTTGAGTCTCTTTACGAAGTTTAACTGAGCTTATTGAAACATTCGATTGCGATTGTTGAGCCCCCCGATAAATCATTATCGCAACGGCGATTAAAGTAAGCGTAACTATGCCAACTAAAAAGAATTTCTTTTGACGGGGCTTTATATTGGTCTTTTCCCTGTTAACCGGTTTTATAATTAAACGATAACCTCGACCGCGAACCGATTCGATATATCTGGGTGACTTTGCTTCATCACCTAAGACTTTTCTGAGTAACCTTATCCGTTGAATTACAGTTTCGTTGCTAACTTCTGTACGCTTCCAGACAGCTAGCGAAATTTCTTCTAACGTGCATATTGTTTGTGCATTTTCAACCAGATACATAAAAAGTGCAAATGAAAGCCTGGGTAAATTAATGAAATTCCCATGACGGCTAACGGTATACTTATCAGGTTCTATGATTAAATCGAGTAACTCGATTTGCTGCATTTTCTATCCTATAAAACAGGTGACTCATTATTTACGAACAGATCAATTCTAAGCGCCACGCTACAGCCATTCAGATACCCGGAGTTTTAATATCATCCCAGATTAACAGTTTGCCATCAAGCCATAATTGCCTGGTGTAAGTAGCACATAATATGTCCGGTTCTGTAGCACGTAATCTGTCCTAATCCATAATAGTCCATTTGAGGACTGTTATGAAGAAGACGGAATGGCTACAGGAATCAAGACTGATGCAATTTGAAGAGACCTTTTCATATTGGCAAGAGAAGAAATTAACTCAAGAAGAAGCCGCTAGTTTACTGGGTGTTTGCAGTAGAACCTTTAGACGCTATATCAATCGTTATGAGGAAAACGGACTAGATGGATTAATTGACAAACGTTTAGAGCAAGTCTCTCATCATAAAGCGCCAGAAACAGATAAAATCAAAGTGACAGGTTAAATCCGCTACCTTAACTTTGACTACCTAACTTCTGGGATGATTTGAAGATATAGGCAAAAACGAAAAAGCGGACAATTCATGTGCTACAAAACCGGACAGTTCTACTTGCTACCAACAGAATATAATATCTGACTCCCAAATTTGGTCGCTTTTGTCAGGATAACAAAAACTATAGAAATGGAAGCGCTCTCACTTGTTAAAAATCCAAACTAACCCATTGATAATATTAAAATAAACACAAGCTAACCTTCTAATATAAAGCTTGAAACCTATGCTAATAGCTTATCTTTTCTATGCCACAAAAATGTTATTTCAGAAGAGGAAGCCTGTGCGATATTTCCCATGGAATGAGTGTCCGATATTAGTCTTCCGATATTAGTCTGATATTAGTCTTTTGGTCTTCGATATTGGTCTTCGTCCGCTATTGCTCACGATATTAGTCAAATAGAACAACCAATATAGTGCTAACGGCATCAGGATGAATCCATCGACTGATAGTCTACCCATGAAAAAGATCGTACAAACTACTGAATATATCTCTGTAATACTCGTCTTTCACAATAACTTGAAAAATCAGTTATAATTACATCGTTATTTTAACAGGTGATTTATTGATGACTTTTTTTACCGTATACTACGACAATATAATTGAGCTCAACCAACTGATTGAAACGAAATAATGATAGTAAAATTTAAAAGCGTGGTTAAAGGGCTATGAGTGAAAACACTCACCTGAGACAAATTGCTGTGAAAGGTTTTAAGTCAATAAAGCATTTAGACTTAATGATGAAACCTGTCAACATTCTTATTGGTGCAAATGGTGCTGGTAAGACTAACTTTATCTCCCTGTTTACTTTTCTTCAGCAATTATCAGAAGGCAGGTTACAAAACCATGTTGAAAAGTTTGGTTTTGCTAATTCTTTTTTTCATTTCGGCGCTAAAAAAACTCCAAATATCAGTATTGAGCTTTCCGTAGGAATTAATGGATATCGTGTTAATTTTGAGCATGGTGTTGCCGAAGATTCCCTGGTTTTTCAGAATGAATTTTGTACCATTAACAGTTCTGATAAAAATTTTAAAATTCAAGGGATTCGAGGAGAAAGCGGTCTGTTAGCTGGCTCCGAAGCAGAGAGTGATCGCGTTCGAAAATACACTCGTCAATATATGCAAGCCTGTCGTGTCTATCACTTCCATGATACGAGCAATACCGCAGGGTTTAAACAAGCGAAACCTTTAGATGCATCTGACTATTTATATCCTGATGCCAGTAATCTGGCTTCATTCTTATATCGTTTAAAAAATAGCGAAGAACAATCATTTAATCAAAGTTATCTTGATATCGTCAGAGCTGTGAAAACAGTTACGCCATTTTTTCATGATTTTTATCTGGAACCCCGTGGTGATATTAATAATCAAAAGATACTGCTAAAATGGTTACATAGTGACAGTGATGAACCGTTCTCAGCAAATCAACTTTCAGATGGTACGGCTCGCTTTATCTGTATGGCGACTTTATTTCTCCAACCACACTCATTAAAACCAAACACCATTATTCTCGATGAACCAGAACTAGGACTACACCCTGCAGCCCTGGATGTGTTAGCAGATATAGTGCGCTCTGCATCAAAAGAAAATCAGATTATTTGCTCTACCCAGTCTGTCACCTTTGCTAACAACTTTGCTCCGGAAGACTTTATTGTAGTCGACCAAAAAAGTGGAGCTTCTTCATTTAAAAGGTTAGAAACTGAATCTCTGACCCACTGGTTAGATGAGTTTGGTATGGGCGATATCTGGTCCAAAAATTTAATTGGAGGGCGACCAGAATGGTAAGAGTCGGTATATCTGTTGAGGGAACAACGGAAGAACGCTTTGTTCAGAAATCTCTGACTCCTTATTTTGCATCAAAAAACATATTCACATTACCAGTCTCCATGCATGGCCGAGTCAACCTTGACAGAGTAAAAAATGAAATAGAAAAATTAGCTTATAGTTTCGATTATGTGACGACTCTCTATGATTTTTATGGCTTCAAAAGGATAAAAGCTGATGAAACCAGACAAACTCTAGAAGATAAAATACTTAATTCATTAAAACCAGATATTCAGAATAAGTGTATCCCCTATGTTCAAATGTATGAATTTGAAGCTCTGTTATTTACATCTCCAGAAGTAATCGGTTCAGTTTTTGGTAATGAGAAATATACAAGTTGGTCTCAGAAAATTTTGAAAAAATTTAACAATAACCCTGAACAGATAAACAACTCCGAACAAACAGCGCCTTCAAAACGCTTTATAAAAAATACTCCTTATAAAAAGACCGTTCATGGACCTGATATTGCATTTCAAACAGGTTTACAAAATATTCGAGCAGTCTGCTCTGGGTTTGATGACTGGCTTAAGAAAATTGAATCTCTAAAATAATGCGATAATTGAACCGTTTGTAACAAAGTTAGAAAAAAGCCCCGTAAAAACGAGGCTTTATGAGAAGTAGACCTAAATTGTCTTTACAAAAAAGACTATCATGAGCCTAAAACGGAATATCATCATCAAATGAATCGTTAAACCCATTGTCAGGCGCAGACTGTTGCTGAGGTTGCTGTGCCTGTTGCTGCGGTTGATACTGTTGTTGTTGCTGGCCTTGCTGCGGCTGACCTTGCTGTTGCTGACCCTGTGGACGTTGCTGCTGTTGTCCCTGTTGCTGATATTGACCGCCACCAGAAGAAGCGCCTTCATTACGTCCCCCCAGCATCTGCATTACACCGCTAAAACCATCTACAACCACTTCTGTGGTGTAACGATCCTGGCCCTGCTTGTCCTGCCATTTACGAGTTTGCAATTTACCTTCAACATAAACCTGAGAGCCTTTACGTAAATACTCCCCCGCAATTTCGGCTAATTTGCCAAAGAAAGAAATCCGATGCCACTCCGTTTTTTCCTGCATCTGTCCACTATTTTTATCCTTCCAGCTTTCACTGGTCGCAATACTGATACTGGTGATAGCACCGCCGTTGGGCGTATAACGCACTTCAGGATCCTGCCCCAGATTTCCAACTAATATAACTTTATTGATGCCGCGTGAGGCCATTACATTTACTCCTGAACTTATAACAGAAAATTATCTTAATCAATCGAGGTCTTCAATAACATCGATATTCTTCATTTTAGCAAAATTATTTACCAACGAAACCTGGGACTATAATACCGCAAAATACCAGCCGTATCATCAAATCTTAACCGCCAGGCTCTCAATCCTGAGCAATTAATCGCTTAAGCTATTGATACCCTGCTGACTAAAGCGACTATATCTTTCCAGCTTTTCCGAATCCAGTGTCTTTTTATCAACTTTAAGGTAAACAGCCCCTGCTTCTGGTAAGGCGACGGCTTCCGAAACCCCTTCTATTGCCTTGATATCTTCAACCAGTGAAGGATATTTGTCTATTGAGATATCCGGCATGGTTAATGTATATGCCGTTAATGCCGGCGGGTTTTTAAGCCCGAGTAACAAAAATCCCCAGAACGTCGCAATAACAGCACCGGCAATATAGACACCATCAGCACCTGAGTACTGCATGATCAAACCCGCCACTGGCCCACCAGAAAATGCACCACTAAATTGAAACGTTGAATAAATACCCAGTGCCGTTCCTTTACCGGACAAAGGTGCCATTCGAGAAATCATAGATGGCAATAAGGCTTCCATCAAATTAAACCCGGCAAAATAAACCACCATTGCCAGCACTAGATAAACCAGACTAACCTGTTGAAAACCAAACAATAATTGTACCATTGCAATCATAATTACACCGATTAACATGACCCGAGCATGTAAGCGCTTTTTTTCCGCAATAATAATCATAGGTAACATCACCGCAATAGCCCCCAGCATGGTCACCAGGTAAACCCAGCTATGATTAATCAACGCAATGTTCAAGTCTGCCAGTCTTAAAGGAAATACCACAAAGAAGGAAGTTAATAAAAAATGAAGGCTGAAAATACCAAAATTTAACCGCATCAACTGACCATCTTTAAAAATACTGGACACTTGTTGTGGTGACGCAATCGCATCTCTCTGAACAAATTGAGATTCAGGATTCGGAGTTAAAAAAGTGATTACCAACATGGCGACAACCGACAAAATGGCAATCGACCAGAAAATCCCTGATAATCCAAGCAACTCAGTTAATCCCGGGCCCAGAATCATGGCTACGGCGAAAGCCGCTCCAATGCTCATACCAATACTGGCCATAATTTTAGTGCGCTGCTCATCACGCGACAGATCAGCCGCCAACGCCATAACAGCGCTGGCAATGGCGCCACAGCCCTGTAGCAGACGTCCCAGAATAACCCCGTAAATATGATCACTTAATGCAGCAACCACACTACCCAGCGCAAAAAGAAACAATCCCACTAAAATAACGGGCTTACGCCCAAAGCGGTCAGACAACCAGCCAAACGGGATCTGAAAAATAGCCTGAGTCAGGCCATATGCCCCAATAGCCAGACCGATGAAGACTGGAGAATAGCCTTCAAGCTGCTGCCCCGCCAGACTAAATACAGGTAAGAGCATAAACAACCCAAGCATGCGCAAAGCAAACACACTACTTAACGTGACAGCCGCTCTTTTTTCTACTTTATTCATATGTGAAGATTTATTCATCAGGACTTATTCTATTCTTCTGGTCAGTTTTATTTCTGTTTCGTCTGCAATTAATTGACATGCCATTTATTCCATTTTGATGATTTGTTTTTGCCCATCATTTCAGGCTCATCATTTCTGGTTCATAACCACGTTGTATCATTAGTCATATCGAGTTACGTATAATCTTTGCTCGAAACGACAGATAGCGGTATTATGTCGAGTTCGTTTTTTTGATGCCGGCATTATACAAGATCACTTATGAACAACATAGAAGTCCGAGGGGCAAAAACCCATAATTTAAAAAATATTGATGTCACACTGCCCCGAGATCAATTAATTGTAATCACAGGCCTTTCCGGCTCTGGTAAGTCCTCACTTGCATTTGACACCTTATATGCTGAGGGTCAACGTCGATATGTTGAGTCTTTATCATCCTATGCTCGTCAGTTTTTATCGTTAATGGAAAAACCTGACGTTGAACATATTGAAGGCTTATCTCCGGCAATTTCAATTGAACAGAAATCAACCTCACATAATCCACGCTCTACCGTAGGCACTATTACTGAAATCTACGATTATCTGAGACTGTTATATGCTCGCGTAGGAACGCCCTATTGTCCGGAGCACCACACTAAACTGGAAGCCCAGACAGTCAGTCAGATGGTTGATCATACACTGACTTTACCAGAAGGCAGTAAATTATTGCTGCTTGCTCCGGTTGTCAGAAACAGAAAAGGTGAACACCTTCAGTTATTTGAAGAGCTTCAGGCAAAAGGTTTTGTGCGGGCACGTATTAATGGGGTCACTTATGAACTGAGTGAAGCGCCAGCACTGGAGTTACATAAAAAGCATACGATTGAAGTGGTTGTTGACCGCTTTAAGGTAAGAGATGATTTAAAACAACGACTGGCAGAATCTTTTGAAACCGCACTGGAACTGGCTGACGGCCTGGCAACCATTGCGCCAATGGAAGAAAAAAGCAAAATAGAAGAAACCCTGTTTTCAGCAAAATTTTCCTGTCCACAATGTGGTCACAGTTTATCTGAACTGGAACCTCGATTATTTTCATTTAACAACCCGGCTGGCGCATGCGGCACTTGTGATGGGTTGGGTGTCGACCAGTTTTTTGATGCTGACAGAATTGTGGTTAACTCTGATGTTTCTCTGGCCGGTGGTGCGATACGCGGCTGGGACAGACGCAATGTTTATTATTTTCATATGCTCAGTTCACTGGCTGAACATTTTGGCTTTGATATTGAAAAACCTTATAAAAAACTCAGCAAAAAACACCAGAAAACCATCCTCTATGGTAGCGGCAGCACAAAAATAGAATTTACCTATGCCAATGATCGCGGTGATGTGATGAAGCGTAATCATGCCTTTGAAGGTATTATACCTAATATGCAGCGACGCTTTCGTGAAACCGAATCGATGGCTGTGCGTGAAGAACTGCAAAAATATATGACCACACAGTCTTGCCCTTCTTGCAAAGGCAGTCGTCTTAAAACTGAAGCTCGCCATGTGTTAATCAAAAAAACCAGCCTGCCAGAAATTACCTCGTTGCCTATCGACGAAGCACAAACTTTTTTTGAAAAGCTTAAGCTTCCTGGTAAACGCGGAAAAATTGCTGATAAAATTCTTAAAGAAATCTGCTCCCGCCTGGAATTTCTGGTTAATGTCGGCCTGGAATACCTGTCAATGGACCGCAGTGCCGACACTTTATCGGGCGGCGAAGCACAGAGAATACGACTGGCCAGTCAGATTGGTGCCGGGCTGGTTGGCGTAATGTACGTATTGGACGAACCTTCCATTGGTTTACATCAACGTGATAACGAACGTCTGTTAAAAACACTCACTCATTTACGTGATCTGGGTAACACCGTCATTGTGGTTGAACATGATGAAGATGCCATAAAAATGGCTGACCATATTCTTGATATTGGCCCTGGCGCAGGCGTTCATGGTGGCGAAATTGTTGCCGAAGGCAAACTGAAAGATATTCTGAAAAACAAAAAATCGTTAACCGGACAATATTTGTCGGGTAAACAATGTATTGAAATTCCAACCCAGCGAATTCCGGCAATAGATAATAATCATTTTGTTCTGACTGGCGCTTCTGGTAATAATCTGCAAAATGTTGAGCTTAAATTACCTGTTGGTGTGTTTACCTGTGTAACTGGCGTTTCGGGTTCCGGCAAATCAACACTGGTTAACGACACACTTTACCCGTTAGCCGCCACTGACTTAAATAAAGCGTCAACTTTAATTGCAGCTCCCCATGAAAATTATGAGGGAATGGATCTATTTGACAAAGTTGTTGATATTGACCAGAGCCCTATTGGCCGAACACCGCGTTCTAACCCGGCAACTTATACCGGTATTTTTACGCCAGTTCGCGAATTATTTGCCGGGACTCAGGAAGCACGAACTCGTGGTTACAAACCGGGACGTTTCAGTTTTAATGTGAAAGGCGGTCGTTGTGAAGCTTGCCAGGGTGACGGCCTCATAAAAGTAGAAATGCATTTTTTACCAGATGTTTATGTACCTTGTGATATCTGTAAAAGCAAACGTTATAATCGCGAAACTCTGGAAGTCACTTATAAACAGAAAAACATTCATGAAGTGCTTAACATGACAGTTGAAGATGCTCATGTTTTCTTTGAAGCAATACCAGCAATCTCCAGAAAATTACAGACTTTAATGGATGTTGGTCTTTCCTATATTCGTCTGGGACAAGCCGCAACTACAGTATCCGGTGGAGAAGCACAACGCATTAAACTGTCACGTGAGCTGAGCAAACGCGATACAGGAAAAACCCTGTATATTCTCGACGAACCGACGACCGGCTTACACTTTCATGATGTGAAACAGTTGCTCGCAGTTTTACATAAACTACGAGACCACGGCAACACGATTCTGGTGATTGAACATAACCTTGACGTGATTAAAACGGCGGACTGGATTATTGATCTGGGACCTGAAGGTGGCACTAAAGGTGGGCAGATTATTGCGCAGGGAACACCGGAACAGGTCGCTAAGGAAAAAGGCTCTTACACGGGTCATTTTCTAAAAGAAATACTGAAAGATAAAAAAAATCAGTCATCTGCAAAAACGGTTAAAAAAACCACTCGAAAGTCAACAAAGAAAAAATAATGAATCGCTTTACTATAAGTCGTGTTCAACTTTGAGTAGCGTCAGCTGATGACTCAGACAGTACTTGTTATTGGCTATGTCTGGCCTGAGCCTCGCTCTTCGGCAGCGGGTAGCCACATGCTGTCACTATTACGTTTATTCAGACAACAGGGCTGGCAGGTCGTTTTTGCAACACCAGCCCAGAAAACTGAACACATGATCGATCTTGCCGAAGAAGGGATTGAATCACTCGCCATTCAACTGAATCATTCCAGCTTTGATGATTTTGTCGCAACGCTTAACCCGGATTATGTTCTGTTTGATCGTTTCATGGTGGAAGAACAGTTCGGCTGGCGAGTCGAAAAAGCCTGCCCGGATGCGATGCGAATACTGGATACTGAAGATTTACAGTGTCTACGTAGCGCTCGCCAGAAAATTTTAAAGGAAAACGCTTCGTTATCCGACACTCTTCTTTCTCAGCACTTAATGAACAGTGAGTTGGCAAAGCGTGAAATTGCCGCCATTTTACGTTGCGACCTGTCTTTGATTATATCGGATTACGAAATCAGTCTGCTAAAAGACAGTTTTAAAGTCGACTCTACACTGATTCATCACCTGCCCTTTATGCTGGATTTAAATCAGCATCCAATAAAAGAAAAATGCTTTTCCGACAGAAAACATTTTATCACCATCGGCAACTTTCGCCATGCCCCCAACTGGGACTCAGTGCTTTACCTGCAACAAGTCTGGCCACTGATTAAAAAACAGATACCTGAAGCTGAACTGCACATTTATGGTGCTTACCCGCCCAAAAAAGCCACTCAGCTCAACAACCCTAAAACGGGGTTTCTGGTCAAAGGCTGGGCAGAAGATGCTTTTGAGGTACTTGGTGATGCCAGAGTCTGCCTGGCACCTTTACGATTTGGCGCCGGAATTAAAGGTAAACTGATTGATGCCATGTTGATGGGGACGCCCAGCGTGACAACGTCTATTGGTGCAGAAGGAATGGCCGGAACCGATGAGTGGCCAGGTATTATCGCCGATTCAACCGACAGCATCATTCAGGCAGCAATGACCCTGTATCAGTCAGAAGAACACTGGCAGCAATCGACATGCTCGCTACCGGAACTACTAAAACAACGTTATGACAAAACCGTACTGAGTGAACAACTCATGGATATAATAAAAAATATAAAAACCGACCTGGCACAACATCGGGAAAACAATTTTACCGGTGCAATGTTGCGCCATCACTCGATGAAAAGTACTTACTTTATGTCAAAATGGATTGAGGCAAAAAACAGACCAACAAAAACGGCCTGAGCCGACCAATAACAGCTGTCTTTTCTCAACCCTCAATACTCTCTCTTATTCACTGGCAGGCATCCGGCACTTTAATCAGCGTATACGATCTCTCAGGCGCAGCACCAGAGTGTCGGTACACACCCCATTACAATTTGTGTAAAAAATGAAACCGAAATGCCCTGTATGCCAACATTCTCAGTAACCATTTTTTCCGATCTTGATCAAGATCGCATTGCTGATGTAAATGATAGCAATATTGATGATATGCAAAATAACTGGGAACAGACGCACCAGTTTAACCCACTCAATAACACTGATCCCAATAAAGATAAATACGTAGACGGTTTAACCAACCTGGCTAACAATGCTACAGAAAGATTTACCACTGGCACAACCTCCGTAAAATGGTTTGTCAGAGACCTAACAAAAAAACTAACTGTATACAATTATTATCGCTCGATAAAAGTTAACTCCATTCTTTCTGAAATACAGAGCAACAAGCTAACATTGTTATGATTATCAGCTATAACAGTACATTAGATAGTGATGAGTTTTTTGTGTTAAAGTTAACCCATTAACCATTAAAATCAATTATCAGATATAAATGGTAACTTGATGGCCATCGAAGTTATTCCTGATACAGGTAAACTCTCCTCATGAAAAAAGAAACCAGAATCGTTAACGCTGGACGCTCTAAAAAATGGACACAGGGCATGATCAACCCACCAGTCTATCGTGCTTCAACCATTGTGTTTGACAGCGTCGAACAAATGAAAAACGCCACAGCTAATCGCGCCAATCAGGTTCCCTTTTATGGTCGACGTGGTACACCGACCACGTTTGCCTTTGCAGACGCAATGGTTGAGTTGGAAGGTGGGGCTGGCTGCGCAGTTTTTCCCTGTGGTACAGCTGCAATTACCAGTGCTATTTTAGCTTTTGTTAAGGCTGGCGATCATTTGTTAATGGTAGACACTGCTTATGAACCTACGCGAGATTTTTGTGACAACCTGTTGAAAAAATTTGGTGTGGAAACCACCTACTACAACCCGATGATCGGCAGCAATATTCAACAACTCATTCAACCCAATACCAGTGTCATTTTTCTTGAATCACCGGGTTCGAATACCATGGAAATTCAAGATGTTCCAGCCATCTGCAAAATAGCAAAAAAGCAGAATATTACGGTAATACTGGATAATACCTGGGCCTCTCCCATCAATTGCAAACCTTTTGAACTGGGTGTTGATGTTTCCGTTCAGGCCGCAACCAAATACATTGTTGGTCATTCCGACATTATGCTGGGAACTGCCACAGCAAAACAATCACATTGGGAAACACTACGAGAACAGAGTTATCTACTGGGACAGTGCGCCTCTCCTGATGATATTTATGCCGCTATGCGCGGTTTGAGAACCATTGGTGTGCGGATGAAACAACATCAGGAAAGCGCACTAAAAATTGCAAACTGGTTACAGATGCAAGATGAAATAAAAACAGTATTACACCCAGCCTTTAGTTCCTGCCCGGGACATGAATTCTGGCAACGAGATTTTCAGGGCAGCAACGGCTTATTTTCTTTTGTATTAAACGAAACCAGTGACAAAGCAGTCAATGCAATGCTCGATGGCATGTCATTATTTAAAATGGGCTTCAGCTGGGGCGGATACGAAAGTTTGATTTTACACGTAAAAGGAATTGAAGAATTACGAACAGCAACTCATTGGAAGCACACAGGTCCTTTAATCAGAATTCACGTCGGGCTGGAAAATGTTAATGATTTAATTGCCGACTTAAAGGCTGGCTTTAAACGCCTGAATAC
>JADGFG010000085.1 GCA_016743995.1 Kangiellaceae bacterium
CTTTGCTCTGACTGCGACATTCTTTTTTCTAGAGCTAAAAAAGAATGCAAAAAAGCCCTTTTGCGTTGGCACTGGGCATCGCTAATGAATTCTGTGTTTAAGTTTGGGTGGCTAAGAACGCCTGCCAGTTAATAGGCCTTCTGCCTTTGTTAACTGACAACACTAGCTATAAAACGAACACTATCAAAGCCCACCCTGCCGAGCGCCTGTGAACGGCTTTGTGAAATGGATGAAATCATGGAAAAGAAGGGGAATGTCTGAGCGCAGCGAGTTTTTCCCTTCCCATTATTTCACGATCAATGAATGACGACGGTGAAATCATATCGCTGTCACCAATTGAGAAAAACCAGTTCGCCTGAAGCGGAACAGCGCTTTTGGTTACTGTTTGGGGCTTTGGCCAAAAGTAACTCGCAAGAAAGCGAAGCGTTGCGAAACAAAGGAGTATAACGTTCCGTTTTTTCTTTATAAGGTCAAAAGCCTTTCGCAGCGCTGCGCTCTGACTGCGACATTCTTTTTTCTGGAGCTAAAAAAGAATGCAAAAAAGCCCTTTTGCGTTGGCACTGGGCATCGCTAATGAATTCTGTGTTTAAGTTTGGGTGGCTAAGAACGCCCACGAGTATATGTACTTTCTGCTTATTAACTTCCTACACTAACAAATACCCCCTGCCGAGTGCCTGTGAACGATTCTGTGAAATGGATGAAATCATGGATAAGAAAAGGGGAATGTCTGAGCGCAGCGAGTTTTTCCCTTCCCATTATTTCACTATCAATGAATGATGACGGTGAAATCATATCGCTGTCACCAATTGAGAAAAACCAGTTCGCCTGAAGCGGAACAGCGCTTTTGGTTACTGTTTGGGGCTTTGGCCAAAAGTAACTCGCAAGAAAGCGAAGCGCTGCGAAATGCTTTTGACCTTAAAAAACAATCCCCTGAAACCAGATAACAACTTTAAATTATAATCCCGTAAACAACCGAGTACCCGGATAAAAAAAATACAGAATCTGCTGATAATTCCAGCCCTGCTCTGCAAGTTGACCAGCCTGTTGCTGACACATTCCCACAAGGTGCCCTCGCCCTCTACCATGAAAATTTAATCCATCTTTTCCATAACTGATTGTAAACTCATTGGAAGGAATCTTATTCCAGCCTGCCTTACGATTAACCTGAAGTCTGAACTCATCAACCGGTAACCAGCGATGGCCGTTTTTTACGCCAATAACACCATCCATCATTGTGACTTGAAAAGGACCACTGTCCTCACCAAATATCTGACTGATTTCTTTAAACGATAATTGTTTATGCCATGGCTTTCCTTGTAAAAGCTCTGTCAGAGGCTGGCTCACCAGATAGGCAATTTTATCCTTGCCCCAGACTTCTCTGGCACCATACATTCTTGAGCCACATTCTGCATGATACAGCGCCTGCACTGTTTCTCTCTGCCACTTTAATAACTGCCCCTGAACAGGCTCAGTTCGTTGCCTGCTAAGCTGACTATAAACCGATTTTCCAGGATAGACCTGATGATAGGCCAGATCACTCAAATCATAGGCCTGCGCTGGCCGATGACTTCTCACCGCATAACTACGGGCAAGAACAGCCTGAGCTTGCATTGCTGCTGTAGGAGCGATACCAACCTCACCTAAAACCACCTCACTGACATAATCTTCCAGACCAACCTGGTTAACAATCATTAATGCTTGCTGACCAGACTTAATCCATACCCCACCATGATATGAACGCCTTATACGCTGAAGGGGAAGCTCTATTTCAAAATCTGACAAATGCCGTAGATCGAGCATTTTATTCTCTGACTGTTTTATTGAATATTGTTTTTTGCCATCATAGATAACGACTGACTGTGGCTGAAACTTTGATAAAATGAGCACTCTGATTAACTCATCAGCCGCACAGGCACTGCTCAGAGTTAACGACAAAAAAAACGTCGGTAGAAAAGTAAAAATAAATCTAGCTGACACGTGGCGACACTTCACGGCAACACTTCACGATAGTCTCTGACAGATAACATGACCTCATCCTTGCCGCCAGTATCATCAACAGCAGTTAACTGATACTGACCCGGCGCAGGGTTAATAATCAGCGACTCACCGGATTTAACCTGACTTAATAGTCTTTCATTCATAAACCAACTGACTTTTCTGACTCTGTTGGTCACCGCAACCTCCAGTTTTATACCGTGGTCTTGTTCATCGAATCGATCTAACCTTTTATAATACTCCGTCCCCGAAACCGGCGATAAGATCTGGGGAGGGTAATATTTTTGACCAGCCATATTATTTTGATCATAAGCAGGTGTTTGATGTACAGGTACACCTCGTTTTAATAAAAAGGTTGCCATTGCTGCTGGCCATATATTAAAGACTTTTTGCGTCACAAATTTTGCAGGAGTCGCCGAACTGGCCTGTTGATTTGTACGACGATCAACGGCAATCAGTTGAGGTACTTCACATATTTCTCTGGCAGTTTCACCATTCAGGTGATCAATAAAATATTCTCGCGTTTTTTGCTGACAATTATTATTAGCCAGCCTGCCACAAGTCGCACACACCATTCTTTGTTTTACAGCTGCGGGTTTATGAAACCAGCTTGCTAGCTCTGGTGGAGTAATCGCCTGAAAAATATCAAACAAAAGTGGCGCTGCTGCGGTGCTTCCAGAAAGTTTTCTAGCAGGTTTTGCATCAAAATTTCCAACCCAGATACCCACCGTATATTGGCGATTATAACCAACACTCCAGGCATCCTGATGGCCATAAGAGGTTCCGGTTTTCCAGGCAATAGTCGGGCGACTACTGCTAAATCGCCAGCTTTGTGGAAAATCCGGGCGTTCAACATCGGTCAGGATATGGCTAATTAACCAGGAGGCTTCTGGCGATAGTAACGAAACTGACTTAGCCGAACTATCAGACTGTAACTGCGTTAAACTGCCTACAGACGCTATCTGGTGCGGTTGATATTCTCCGCCATTTGCCAGGCTGGCATATAAGTTAGTCAATTGAATCAGACTAACCTCAACCCCACCCAGGGCCAACGGTAACCCGTAATAACTTGCCCGATTATTAATATGATTAATCCCCCCTTTTTTTAACAGGGAATGTAACTTTTCAATGCCAATCTTTTGGCTCAGGTTTACCGCAACTACATTGAGTGACTCGGTTAATGCTTCTCTGGCTGTCACAGGGCCAGAAAATTGTTGACTATAATTTTGCGGCGAATAACCGCCATAATTAACGGGGATATCATAAAGAATTGTTTTTTCAGATATCAATCCCTGTTGCATGGCAAGACCATAAACAAATGGTTTTAAGGTGGAACCTGGCGACCTGAGCGAACGCGCCCCATCATTTGAGCCCAGAGCAGTCACATCGTAATAATCAGCAGAGCCAACAACAGCCCGTACCTGCCTCGTCTCATTATCAATAATGACCGCCGAGGCATTGGTAATACCGTCATTTTTTAACCGGTCAAGATGTTGCCGCAAAAGCTGCCGAGTTCGTTTCTGCAGGTTTTCATCCAGCGTTGTAGTCACCACATAAGCATCTGGTTTCGTCTGACGAAGGTGCCAGGCCGTATGGGGAATCAGACCCGGAAATCGATATTTGCGTGAAGGAATGGCTTCTGCCAGTGAACGTTCAAACTGGTCCTGATTAATTAAACCGGCTTTGTGCATATTCGCTAGAATAATATCTCGTTGCTGGCGCGCATTTTCAGGATAACGATCAGGCCGGTAGCGGTTAGGCGATTTAGGGAGTGCAACCAGTAATGCAATTTCACCAGGACTCAGATTTATCGCTTGCTTCCCAAAATATGAAAATGCGGCCGCCTGAAGTCCCTCAATATTTCCCCCATAAGGGGCCACAGCTAAATAATGAGCAAGAATCTCCTGCTTGCTAAAACGCCACTCTAACTGTAACGCACGAAAAGACTCTATCAGTTTTGCAGAAAATGTTCGCTTACGCCGTTGAAGCATTCTGGCCAGCTGCATACTGATTGTCGAGGCACCAGAAACAACTCGACCATTAGTCACATTGTCAAAAGCCGCACGCATTATCGCTAACGGATTAATTCCCGGATGAACATAAAAATACTGGTCTTCCTGCAACAACAAAGTTTTTATGAATAAAGGAGAAACCTGCTCAATGGGAATATGCATACGAAAAAACTCATCGCTTGAAATGAGTACCGATAATAAGCGTTGATTTTGATCATAATATCGATAAGCCTGTGGTGCATTGAGCCTGGCATCAGGTAGCGGCAATAGCCATATCGCGAGGAACAGGCAGGCTATGAAGACACAGCCTGCCTGTAAAACACGTTTGATGACTTTACTCACTCCATTATTTTTCAGTTTCAAACGACCGCCACCAGCATCGCTATCACCATCACTACCACCACTACCTTCATCACAACTACCTTCATCACCAGCACCATCATCACCAGCACCATCATCACCAGTAACTATTTATCTTCAGCAGACAATATTTTTAACTTTGCGTCGCTGGCAATACTATATCGTGACGGGTCGTACATGGCCTCTGCACGAATTGCCGGTACTTTAAAGTTGCCGACAGTGACCGCTCGTGTTGTATAAAAATAAACGCCTTCACTGGTACCAACATTCACAAACAGGCTGATACGATCATCACGAATATCGACATAATCCGGTTTTATGGTTGACTTAATCCACGGTAAACTGGCTGAAGTGCTCAGCCGTGCATTTTCTATTTCCAGTCCGCCCGGTAACAGGTCTTCAATGGCAATATTCTCAACCCTGCCATTTAATGACTGAACCCGAATTTCTGCAACTACCAACTGTCCCTGATACAGGTTATTCAGATTAACAGGCTTGCCATTTTTATCCAGATAACGACGACGAACTTTTAACTGAGCATCTTGCTGTTCAATTTCCGGATTATTTGAAATGCCACTGGCCTGCCAGCTATATTGCACTTCACCATTACCTTCCACTTCAATATCGACATCACCCGCCAGTAATTCTGATGTAGTAAATTTAAGATGACTACTAAAAGGCACCTGTCGACCATCTCCCAATGTGACTTTTACTTTACCCGTTGTTGTTTTTGATCCCTTACTCAACGCCTTTCCAATCGCCAGAAATGCATAAGCATTATCCTGTGTTGTGCCCCAGCGACCATTTTTTGCTTTGCTACTTAATCGCTGCAGTAACAGCGGTACCTGAGTGGACTCTGGGTTAATAGCAACAAATGCATCAAGTAGCATCGCCAGATCACGAACTCCTGAGGCAAAACTACCACCGGTATCTCGGTAAGGATCGTCATACTCGCCAAAGCTCTTTATTTCATTAAGCAAGTTGAGCGCCCTGGTTTTTTGCCCGGACAAATGAAAGGTGGCAGCCAGCCGAGCCACCTGATGAGACTTAAGCTGATGTCGATATTTATCATAAACAAAATTGACTTCAGCTAATATATTTTCATTGGCCAGCGCCAGTACATATAACCCATAGAGCTGATGAGAAATTCCGTAGTTTCTGTTGTTTAGCTGATTAGCATTCAGACTGTTGCGAACATTCTGATTTAAACGATAAATCATATTATTCCAGGTGTTGGTATTAACCTTTAACCCCGCTTTTTTCGCCTCTACCATAAAATGTGATGCATAGATAAATGCCCACTGATTCACCTGGCTGGTGCCTTCCCAATAAGCAAACTGTCCATCTTCCAGCTGCATTCGTTCCAGCTTTTTTATGCCCTGCTGCATGAAATAACGCGGAGACTGACTGGCATTAAAATATTGTTTCATGCCTTTGGCAAGCTCAGAGAAATAAATGAGCGGTAATAATTTTGAAGTAGTCTGTTCCAGGCAACCATGAGGATAACGCAATAAATAATCCAGACTGTTTTGAAAACGTCCAAGTGGATTACTGGTAATTTCTAGTGACAACTCTTCGCTGCCCGGTACAAAATTGTCTGGCCAGGCGATTGTTTCAGGTGTCTGCTTATCTACCGAACCGGCATTGCCCTCCAGTAGAAAAGTACCAGGTGTTCTCACCGGAACATTAATAATTTTACGAGTGACCTCTCCCAGCCCTTCAACAATTAATTCAAAGCGAGCTAATCCACGGCGATGATTAACCACAAGCGAGAACTGTGTACTGGCTTCCCCTTCTAAATCCAGATGGACTTTATGGCTGGCCGGGCCTCGCAATTGCACCTGCTCACTGGCTTTAAGGCTGATACTCACTTCACCTTGCTTTCCGGTAGCATTAAACAGTTTAACCGGTAAGTTAAAATCATCTCCAGTAGCCAGAAAACGCGGTAGTGTAGGCTTGGCAACCAGTTTATCTCTCACCAGAACTTCCTGTTCAACTGAACCAAAACGTTGGTCACCAAAAACAACAGCCATCAATCGCAGCGCGCCATCAAAATCAGGAATATCCAGTTCAGTAGTAACCTCTCCCTTTTCATCAAAAGCTAATAGCCCTGACCAGAGCGCGACTGATTTAACACGCTTTTGAGCATCCGGGTTAACCCGGGTTTTCTTTACCAGCGCTCTTGAAGGCGCATCACCAGAAGGATCAATATTGACTTTCACATCGGGTTCATACGGCATGATAGACGGATACAGACTTAAGTGAGCGACTTCCAGTCGACGCTTATCATTAAAGTAACCTGACATATCAGGCGTTTTAAATCGTGTTAAATCGAGAATGCCAACATCGACTGCCGCCAGCGTCACATACATTTTTTTATGACCGCTACCGGCAACACTGATATCTACAGCCAGCTTGCCACCGGGACTGGCTCGCTCCGGTGCATTCAATGTAATCGTTGGTATCTGCACGGGATCAATCACCTTGACATTTAGCAGACCTGACGCATAAATCGGATCTTTTCTGCCCCCCTGAGAAACCGGTTTTATAATGGCTGCGGTGATATAAAAATTAGGAAAATGTTCTGCTCTCACAGGAATTTCAATCACTTTTCGTAACTGGTTCATGGTAATAATTCGTTTAAATATCACCTTGTCGCGCTCACCGGTCAGTAATAATTTTCCCTTAAAAGGTGTGCGAATTTCCAACTTTAACGGGCTGTCTATGCTTGCATCTGATGATGGCGCAGACATCACTTTTAAATCTACTTTATCAGCAGCCATAGCTATCGCAGTTGAACTCAGTGGACCACGCACATTCAGGTAAAAACGTGTTAGCTGGCCACCAGCCAAATCTTCTGCCTCAACAATATATTCACCGGAAAGTTGTGGCTTAAAAGAAAACTGTCCCTGTTCATTGCGAGGATCATCCAGTACTTTAATTAAACTACGCTGCTTCTCTGTCACATAGCGATAGTAACCTCGCTCGTTCTTACGGTAATGCGTTACTTTTTTATGATGATAAAGGCTGACTTTAATTTTTTGCTTTTCATGAAGGATGACGTTGCCCTGAGGATCAACATTAACCAGCTCAAAAGCAACTTTGTCATTAATTTCAACGGGCGAATGATTTAAACGTCGTAGCCCCAGATAACGATCAAACAGTTGTATATTTAAACGCGCATAATTTGAAACGCCACGGCCACCGTCATCAATCACCGTCGCATTATAATGCGCCTCAAGACCGATCGGTGAATTAATTCCTTCCGGCAGTAAATATTCATATTGATAGTGTCCATTTTTATCAAGGCGAGTTTCCAGCAGCTCCGTATCAATTCGTTGAAAGCGAGTATCATCGTGACCAAAACTGAAGGCTGAAAAACCCTCAGGTTTAAAATAAGAAGGACGCAAACTCACCTGAGCGCTCACTTTTCTTCCCGCAGCGGGAGGGCCAAACAGATTATTGGCCTGAACATCAAACTTTAACAGTCGACCGGGTTTTGCCTGCTCAGTCTGATTGGTCAGTTTGACTTTAATTTTATTAGGAATAAACTCTTCAACCTGAAACTGATATTGCCCCACCACTCGCTCATCCCATAACAACTTAGCTTCCCACTTTCCGGTTTTCGCTTCAGCCGGGATCTCAAAATCATAGATATAGGTTCCATCCGGTTGTAGCTGAAATCTTTCTGCCAGGCGTTCCTGCCCGGTTGGCCCGGTAACCACAAATTTTACCGGTTGTTTAATCGGAAGCTTGCCATCTCTGCCACGCGTCACACTAACCAGATGTGCTGTGTCACCTGGTCGATAGACACCTCGGTCCGAATAAATATAGCTTCTTAAATGTGTCTGTGAACTACTGATACCACTGGTATCATAACCAACAAAACGTTGCGTATGTTTGTTAACATGGAGAAAGGAGAAATCATCACCAGAAGTCGCGCGAATAATACTGGCCTTTGAGCCTTTCGGCAGTTCAAGTTCGGCAACTCCCTGACTATTGGTGTATCCACTGGCAATCACCTGATTCCAGCGATCAACCACTTCAATTTTTGCATTGGTTTTAGCCGATAAATCTTTTAGTGAGTTGGCCCAGACGAGCACCTGATTTCCAAACTGACGTCCAACCAGACCAATATCCGTGGATAAAAACCAGCGGTCCTTTGCACCACAACAATGTCGGCTGGATAACACTATCTGGAATAACCCGTATTGATTAGCTTTAAAAAGCCTGCTCAGATCAATATGAGAAACCAGCTCTCGATTATTAAATCCCTCGGTATGCAGCGAGTTAACTTTATAACGTTTTTTATGAATATTTCTGGCCAGCTCCCTGGTTGAATGGGCTCTATAACCTTCTTTATTATTCAGAAAGTAATCAACATTATTATCAAAGATCTGATTAACACTAATTTCAAACTCTTCCAGGTTAGCACTTAAAACAGGGACTTTCGCCAGATCGTTTTTTGATAAAACCTGCCCACTCAATGCAAAATCCAGCCGCCGGTTTAAGTCTGGCGTTTGTGAAGTGGTGGTTATTTTCTGATGCGTAAAAGCACCGTCGGCGGCTAACAGGCCTTCGTTAATATCAAAAGAGTAAGTCTGACCAGGTATAAATTTTGCTGAGACCAGATAACTGAACCCCCTGTTTCGGCTGCCACTCGACTCAACATTTAGCAGGTAAGTCAGCTTGTTATTAACAGTCTTCTCTTTAGCTGACTTGTTATTAACAGACTTGTCATTAGCGGTCTTGTTATCAGTAGTGCGTCTGACTAACAGATACTGCTTGATCTTCTCAGGTTCAACCGGAGCGCTTAACGTCATTCGCGCATTATAAAAGCCGTCTTTCCACTGCCATTTAATTGAATTAATACCAATATATCTGGGTTTCTCCTGCCTGAAATCACTTTGATAATCCAGCGCCATATCCAGATTACCGACAACTGGCTTAAGTCCTCTGGTTAACTGATAATAAATCTGGCGATCCACTGCCGGGCGGTCAAGCCAGTCACTCACTACAGAAAAAGCCCTGACACCAGCAGCGCTTTGCGAATCATCGGTTGTTATTTTATAAGTCAGTGGCACTTTAATAATTTGATTATTGACATTCTTTTTATACCAGATAGTAAAGTGACGTCGTAAATTTTCGGCAGTCACTGCTGCCGACATTTCCATATCCAGGAAAAAACGCTGCTTAAGCAAATTCTTTTCATCAAATTCAAATCGAGCTGAAACCTGCTTTACATGTAGCGCCTTGCTCTGAAATGATTTTTTCCAGAGTGCTAATGATGCGCCTGGTTTTGAAGCCGGCTGATGCCAGCTAAACTGCGGATCACTGATTTTATTCGGGTCAAAGGAAACGGTGTATCGGGTTGATGTTTGTAAAGACTCTTCTGGAACAAACTGCAGCTGATTTTTAGCCTGCCACACCCAGTCTCCCTTCAAAGCAGGGGAAATACTCAACATTTTCGCACTATCAATTGATTTTAATTTCACATCAATCGGCATTATGTTCTTATTAAAGGTCACCTCAAGAACCGGAGATAACCCCGTTTCTCCCTGTGGTTTAAAACGATTAATACGAAGAATGTTTTTTTCTGTTTCCAGATTTACTGCCGAACCTTGTGCATAATGGGCCTGTTTCTGAGGTAACAGTTCATCCTTTAGCGTCAGTTGATATTGAGTCGAAGGCTGCCAGTATCCCATGGGAGTCACCTTCAACTCTCTTTGCGTGTTCCACTCAAAGTTAAAGGCATCTTCCGGCGTCATTACAAAAGGCAATAAATGTTTTTTTGTTGTTTTGCTATGATAAATTTTACCAACTTTTGCCTGTGTTTTGACATTTTTATTAAACAAGATAGTTAAGGATTTATCCGGTCTGAACACATAGTTTTCATTTTTATTTTTCTTCAGCGAATCAAACCGATAAATCACTGCATTTTTATCGGTTTTAAATTGCAGCCGCTCATTCCCCTCAGGATAATGGGCTTGTGGATGTTGTAGTAGTTTTTTTGTCAAAGTTATCTGATAACCAGTTTCCTGCAACCAGTTGTCATCGGGTACAAATTCCAGAAGCGAAGCACTTAACCACTTAAAGGCTCCGCTGGTTTCAGGATGAATATTAATGGCTTTGCTTAAATCAAATCCTTCTGGTAGTTGTCGCGCCAGTTCTTTACTAAAACTAACCCATAATCTCTTTTCCGTTGGAATAATACTGGTCGGTTGGTAGGCGCTCTTTCTTGAGAAAAAATCCGCCGGTGCCAGTTTGTTTTCAGGTGTAAAATAAAAAGAAGCCGTCACCAGATTTTCAATGGTTTTAAATTTGAATTTTTTACTACCAGTCCATTCATAACGATCATCCGGGTTATAATCCGGGTTTAATGCCACTACATACTCCTGCAGTTCACTCCACAGATTTTGCGGGGTAAACTGAATTTTATCAGGCGCAATCCAGATAAAACGTCCTTTAATGGCCGGCTTAAATAACAGCGGTAGTTCTTGCTGACTTGAATGATTATTAAATCGTGTTCCTACCAGAGTCTGATTAACAATATCACGTGAAAATGTCACAACCAGTTCTTTTTCCAGATCAACATTCTTGCCATGCAGACTATAAGCAGAAATAGACTGCTGCCGTGGTTTTACCATGAAACTGAATTTTGAGTGAGCCTGTTTTTTACGCCAGCGCCTTTCTTCTTCCAGATTAATATCTGAATGGACTGTAACCGAAACAGTCTGACGAGTGGGCCAGCCAATATCAGAATCCGGGGTAAATTCGATAGTACGCGCGTTCACCCAGCGCCACAGGCCTTTCACCACAGGGCTGATCTCAATGGGTACAACGGAAGGGTCTTTAATCTTGAGCACATCCAGCGCACCAACCATATTTCCAGAAAACTCAATCCGCAGTTTTTCGGACCATTCTATCGACTCACCCGCAGAAACATCAGCCACATAAACCTCATAGGTCGATGTGGTTATTTCCGCAGTTGTCTGATCGCCGGCCCAGGTCTGAAAGGAATCATCCACTAAATTCTCGGGAAAAACCTCAAATCGATAAGTCGTTTCAAAGTGCGGTTTGTCTTCACTAAAATTAAAGGTTAACGTTGAATCATCTGACCATTGATAATAGCCTTTGACTTTCGGCGTTAATTGAACAATCGATGCCAGTTCTTTCGCTGGAATATTGACCCTGGTTTTAAACTTACCACGCACTTCTCCTTTAAAGCGAAGGACTAACTGATTATCAAGAGTTTCCGGTGCTGGATTACTCCCCTGTGCCGGTACCGTTCCGGCAATAGCAACCTGCTCAATCCCTGTTGAAACCGATAGTTTTTCAGGCACCAGAATAATACCCAGCTTTTCAACAAAAGACTCAGGTTTAACTTCGTTACGCACAATAACCATTTCAAGGTTATAAGGTGTTGGTTTCAAAAAACTGATAATTTCTACGGTGCGGTCTTTGTTTAACTTAGACTGATACTTAACACTCGAAAATAACCCTGTACCATCCGGAGTGGTCACACGTGCTAAACCCTGCTTGAACATTGGATAAAAAATGGGCTCTGAATAGGTAATTCTTATTTCTCCGCCCCGTGCATCTAAACCAGCAGTATTTGAAATTTCAATGACTCGCGGCTGAGCATAATAACTTTTGACAAGCATTATTACCGAACCAATGATTACAATCAGTAATATAATCAGTGACGCTTTTTTGAGCAGAGCAAGCTTGTTTATTGAGGGGGGTGTGTTATCCGTATCTTCTGACATGGTAATTCTTCGCAATTAAACGTGAATGCTAATGATAGGTCATGCTATCAAAAGAGTTCAACTCGTTTATTATAATGTTCAGAATCATTTTACTTTTGCCATGTTTGAGCCACCATTGTGCCAGCTTGTGCCTTAAAAATGCCACAATTCGCCTGTTTCAATCAGCGCTGTTTAGAAAAGCCGCAATCATTACCAATGACATACCATGACAAGCGATACACATGCCAGGCGACATACCATTGCAAATGACATAGCATTATGAGTGAGACAATGCTCCCCAAAAAATTATCACTGGTTCAGCTGATCAAAAGTCAGGTTAAATTTTGCCAGTACCTGTTTTAAACGATGAGAATCATTGGTCGATTTTTTATTGAGTCGGGAAACACCAAACAGCTTTCTCCCTGCGTCAGCTAATGATTTTGCGCCTTTACACGCCTCGCTCACTCCCAATAACAGATACTGATCGAACAAGTCCAGTTCTTTTGCTGCTTCCACTCCCAAAAGTTTAATAGCTACAGATTCGGGACTATTGCTACTTTGTAGTCCATCACACCAGTAAGTCTGTAATTTCTCAATTTCTTCTTCAACAAGGGCTTCTGATATGCGCCCTCCTTCCGATAAAGTCGCCATACGAATGACACTGGCATTCAAATCTCTGAAGTTTGCTTTCCAGAGGGCTGAAGCTGAAGTGGAAAATTTCATGTATTTTGATTTTGCGCCTTTATTAAAACTGACCAGATGACCGGCCTTTTGCGTAAACTTTTTCAGCTCAAAATCCAGGTTCGGCTCAAAGTCTTCAATGCGATCTTTTAGTGAAGGCAGCTGATAACTCCATAAGTTAATTCGTGCCAGCAGATCTTCACGAAACTTTCCTTCAGCAACCATTTTATTCATATTACTATTAGTACCGGCAATCAATTGAAAGTCACTTTCTATTTCCGTGTCGGCTCCTAATGGTAAATAGCTTTTTTCTTCTATCGCTCGTAATAACATCGCCTGCTCATCCAGCCCCAGCTCCGCAATTTCATCCAGAAATAGCAGACCACCGTCCGCCTCTTTCAGCAAGCCATGGCGAGATTCGCTGGCGCCGGTAAATGCGCCTTTCCGATGACCAAACAAAGTCGACATCGCTTTGTCACCCAGTAAAGTTGCACAATTCACCACCACAAACTTACCCAGAACCTGGCCTCGCTGCTGTTTTAATTCAAAAATTCGTTTCACCAGCTGCGTCTTACCCGCCCCGGTAGCTCCGGTAATTAGCATTGGCTCTTTTGAAAGTAACGAGACTTTTTCTAACTGTTCAATCATCTTATTAAATTGCGGATTACGCGTTTCAATCCCTGATTTAAGATGATTAACAGCGGTGACTCTTTGCTGGTTAAATCGAGAAGCTATCTGATCATAACGGGATAAATCGAGGTCAATAATCTGGTATTTACCCACTGTCGGATTTTCTCGTGGACTTTCTCCTGGATTCTCTGAGTTTTTAGATGCTCTGCTCGGAGAGGTCTGAAAAAGCTTTCCCGGGAGAAAATGTGTTTCAGTCAGTAAGTACATACATATCTGTGCCACGTGAGTTCCTGTAGTGATATGAATAAGGTACTCTTCTTCATCGGGTTTAAACTGAAAGTTCTGACTAAAGTCATACAGCTGACTGTAAACAGATTCAAAGTCCCACGGATCGGAGAAATCCACCTGATAAAACAGGACTTCAGTTTCCGGGGAAACCATGGCTATATCTTGCTTTACCTGCTCAGCCAGTCGCCTGAAGCCTTCTTCATGGAGTAACACCAGGGTGTCCACAATCATATCGTCCTGCTGACAAAGCGCGATATTGGGCCGCCATTTATCCCAACGCCTGGCATTCTTACCTCTTCTATCAAGGTTTGTGCCTAATAGACTGACTACCGTTGTTCTTTTAGCTTTTTGGTTAACCATAAAGATACCTATATATCGAATACGATAGATTATTTCAGTTCACTCAGCCGCTGTCAATTTGCCTTTTTAATCACTTAACTTAATTTATTGTTAAAATACAACAGCTTAAAAATATATTCAGGTTTTGAAGATAAATGGCACGCTATTCGCTATACCAAGTGTTATAAATTGAAAGCAAAAGAAAACAAAGGATAGACAAAATGAGTAATCACTCTCAGACAAACACTTCGTTTAACAACTATGAAGTTATGGAATCAAACGGTGTGCCCGTTAAATCCTGGACTAAAGGCGTTCCCTTTGAAGACCAGGCAAGACAACAGTTGAAAAACATTGCTTCATTGCCCTTTATTCACAAATGGGTTGCTGCAATGCCTGATGTGCATCTGGGAAAAGGAGCAACCATTGGAAGCGTGGTTCCTACGTTGGGTGCGGTTATTCCAGCCGCAGTTGGTGTGGATATTGGTTGTGGAATGATGGCAGTTAAAACCAGTATGAATGCCAGTCAACTGCCTGATAATTTGCTGACAATACGCTCGGCGATTGAAGCTGCGGTGCCTCACGGACGTTCCGCTCATGCCAGACGAGGAAGAGATAAAGGTTCCTGGAATAGTTTGCCAACCGATGTCGTCAATGCCTGGAGTCATTTATCAACTGACTTTGACCGATTGTGTGATAAACATGCGGTTTTGAAAAAGACGAACAACGCGAATCATCTTGGTACATTGGGAACCGGTAATCACTTTATTGAAATCTGCCTGGATGAAGTTGGCCAGGTCTGGTTTATGTTACATAGCGGATCCCGAGGAGTCGGCAACAGAATTGGCACTCACTTTATCGAACAGGCTAAAAAAGATATGCAACAATGGCATATTAATTTGCCCGATAAAGATCTGGCTTACCTGCCAGAAGGAAGTCAGCATTTTAATGATTATGTTGAAGCCGTTGAGTGGGCTCAGAATTTTGCCAGAACTAATCGCGAAGTCATGATGCAAAGAGTCATTGGTGCCGTTAAATCGAGCCTGACTGGTTCTTTAAATAACTGCCAGTTTGAAGCAAATGTTGAAGCGGTGAACTGTCACCATAATTATATTTCTCGTGAGCATCACTTTGGAAAGGATGTCATTGTTACACGTAAAGGTGCGGTAAGAGCCAGAGAAGGTGAAATGGGTATTATTCCCGGCAGTATGGGAGCGAGATCATTCATTGTCAGAGGGCTGGGTAATGCAGATAGTTTTTGTAGCTGTAGTCATGGCGCAGGACGCGTGATGTCGAGAACAAAAGCGAAGCAACTGGTTTCCATGGAAGAGCATCTACAAGCAACAGAAGGAGTTGAATGTAGAAAAGATAAGGATGTTATTGATGAAACGCCTTCAGCCTATAAGGATATTGATAAGGTGATGCAGGCACAAAATGATCTGGTAGAAGTGGTTCATACGCTCAAACAGGTTGTTTGTGTGAAAGGGTAATCATTGCTTTACCGAGTAGCTTTAAACAAAAGTGACTAATTGAGAAAAATAATGAAGAAAGCGTATTTAACCATTGATGGTAGTCAGGGTGAAGGCGGCGGACAAATTCTACGGACTTCCCTTTCACTATCCATGTGTCTGGGACAGCCTGTCAGAGTTGAGAATATTCGAGCAGGTAGAAAGAAACCGGGATTATTACGTCAGCATTTAACTTGCGTTCGAGCGGCAAAAGAAATATGCAACGCGGTGGTTGAAGGCGAAAAGTTAGGGGCAAGTTCGATTGATTTTAATCCAGGCCAGATCAGGGCAGGAAACTATCATTTTGCGATTGGTACGGCAGGAAGTACCAGCCTGGTTTTTCAAACAATTCTCCCTGCCCTGCTTAAAACTGATGAGCAATCGACGGTTAACTTTGAAGGCGGCACGCATAACATGCAGGCACCCAGTTATGAGTTTATAACGCAATGCTTTTTAAGAAATCTGAAAAACATGGGTTTGCAAGTTAATTGTGAACTACTGCAATATGGATTTTATCCCAATGGCGGTGGACACTGGATTTCGCAAATTCAACCAGTAGAAAATGTAAAAGAACTTAAACTTTTAGATAGAGGTGATCGGGTGGCAAGGAGTGCCACCACTTTTACTTCAAAAATTCCAATGCACGTGAGTCAGCGGGAATTACAAAAAGTGACTGAAAAACTAAACTGGTCGTCAGATGAACTATTCGAGAACAAAGTAGATTCATCTGGACCAGGTAATCTGATATCGCTCAAACTAGCATTTGAAAATACGGTTGAATTATTTGATGAAGTTGCACAAAGAGGGTTAACCGCTGAAAGAGTCGCAGGAAAAGCAATCAACCGTTTAAAACACTACCTGAACTCACGAGCTGTTGCCGGTGAACATTTAGCCGACCAGTTGTTATTACCGATGGTTTTAAATGCTGGTGGAAGTTTTATCACGCACGCACTCAGTGAGCATGTAATAACCAATATTAACGTGATTAATCAGTTTATTGATAGTGCGATAAGCATCGTTGAAATTGATAAAAACACCGTAAGAATTAATGTCACTGGGCTGAATGGTTAATAAATTAGAAAAATGAGAAAAACAATGGAAAAAATAATACCCAGAGAAATCGAACAACAAATACAGCAAAGAATAGAGGCTGCAGAAAAAGAGCATGGCGTAAAAGTTCTCTATGCGGTTGAATCAGGTAGCAGAGCCTGGGGATTTGCTTCGCCCAATAGTGACTATGATGTGCGTTTTATCTATGCCCATCCAAAAGACTGGTATGTTGCCGTTAACCTGGAAGAAAAGCGAGATGTTATTGAATACCCTATTGTTGATGAAATAGATATCAGTGGCTGGGATGTACGAAAGGCATTGAAACTATTTAAGAAATCTAATCCTTCATTCGTTGAGTGGTTACAGTCTTCAATTGTTTATCGTGATGATGGCGTATTCGCCAGAACCGCCAGAGAAATTCTTTCATCGAGCTATTCGGTCGACAAAGGCATTTATCATTATCGAAGTATGGCAAAAACAAACTATCGCGGTTATTTACGCAAACCAATGGTCCCTCTTAAAAAATACTTTTATGTGCTCAGGCCGTTACTGTCGATTTTATGGCTGGAAAAAGAAGGAACACCCGCCCCCATTGAATTTGATAAATTGAGAATGCTGGTTGAAACAGGCAGTGAGCTTGATTACGCTATCACTGAATTGATTAAACGGAAAAAGCTGGCACTTGAAAAAGAAGTAGCGCCGGCAGTTCCTGTGATTAACCGGTTTATTACGACGCAACTGGAACGACTTGAAAGCTATGCAGGTTTAGATTATGGGAATAGTTTTGACTATCAGTCACTGAATGCTTTATTTCACCAGGTTGTTAATTAACCCAGAACATTAACGCCCAACCTGCCTGACAATTACCAGGGAAAATTCTGTAGCTGTCAGGCTTTTTAGTAGAGCGAATATCAGCTACTATGCTTCGAGATATTGTAACATCACTCAAAATCCATTTTTTCAAAAACAGAAACACCAACATTGCCAGAATTATTTGAGTCAACATCATCAGCATTGATTGAAATCTCAGCGCTACCAGAAAAACGAGTATACCAGGGAGTAAGTCCAGCACGTCTGGCACGCTCAATTTCTTCTTTTGTTTTACCACTGGCTAATAGTATATCCGTTGATTGCAACAATTTTTTCATTGTTAACTCCAGCTCAACCTCGTCATCGCCAGATTCATACTCCCAGCTAAGCTGATGGGCAATTTTTTCAATTGAACTCGGATCAGGGTGTTTTTTTATGTCGTTTTCTTCAAGCTCCAGGGTTGCACCTTTAAAAGTTGAGTCTGCAATGACAGTCGTTTCATTAGCCACAAGGAAAATTGGCGTTTTATAGGATGCATATTCAGGTCTGGCTATGATTTCAGAAGCGATAATCACCTTATCACCAACATAACTTCGACTCCACCACCAGCTACTCATGAGTGAATCCATATTGGTATTTCCCCAGTTATGATCATGGTAACCCGTGCCCGTAACGTTTTGCGTTAGTCCGGCGTAAGATAGCGTGCCATAGATATTACCTTTGGGAACAGAAGGAAGCCAGGCAAAAAACTTGCTCTTGTCTTTTTCAAAGTATAAGTGCCCATTACCCGGACGCCATGATGGAATCACTCGGTCAAGTGTTAAATCAACGGCAACACTCGCTTGTGGTATTTCCAGATGAAGTACATATTGTTGCAGATTTCCATAACCATAACTTTTTCCCATTTTAACATCGAATTTCTTTGTTGAAAAACTGGCTTCACTCATAGGAAAAAGCGCACCATATCGAAGCGTTTCTTTGTCTGGTGGCGTAATACTGATGGTAAACCTGGGAGATGCAGGCTTGTTAACTGCCAACGCGCTTTTGGTATTGAAAGTAATGACAACCTGCGTTCCGTCATCAAAATGCATATCAAAATACTACCATTCATAAGTACCGGGTTTCAAGTCAGTACGCAGTCCGTCCTCCCATGGTTCAATAACATTGATATTCATTCCTTCGCGAGCGAAATCTTCATCGGTTATTCCCAGTACGGGCGCATTATCTGCTAGCGGGATATCTTCTGCGAAACACTGACCAGAAATGACACTAAAGAAAAAAATAAATGCAGAAAAACAAAATAACTTTGATCGAGAGATATACATTGAAAGCCTCTTTATTGTTTTAAGGAAAAGTGACAGCTATACCATAAATTTATTATGCAACGATGAGTTTAGTTTGTTTTAAAAAAGAGTGCAGGAGAGAGACCTTAACTCATAAAGGAGATTACGTAATTATCTCATTTGTATAAGTTCAGATTAAATATGATCGAAAACGCTTCGCTTTCTTGCGAGTTACTTTTGGCCAAATCCCCAAAAAGTAACCAAAAGCTCTGTTCCGCTTCAGGCGCTCGGCAGGGGTATTTGTTAGAGTAGGAAGTTAAAAGCAGAAAGCCCATAAACTGGCAGGCGTTCTTAGCCACTAAAACTCAAACACAGAATTCATTAGCGATGCCCAGTGCCAACGCAAAAGTGCTTTTTTGCGTTCTTTTTTAGCCAGAAAAAAGAATGTCGCAGTC
>JADGFG010000086.1 GCA_016743995.1 Kangiellaceae bacterium
GTTCCATCGATTAGAGATATACACCTTGTTAATAACTTATTGCTTAATTACGAGCTCTTTATTCGTCTTAATATCAAAAATTAGTTCTTCAGATTTTTTGTTCAAATCAACAGCAACCTGGCCACCATTAGCAAGCCGCCCAAATAATAGCTCTTCGGCAAGTTCTCTTTTAATCTTTTCTCGCATTATTCTGGCCATTGGTCTGGCACCCATTTTAGTATCATATCCCTGAACAGCAAGCCAGTTTCTTGCTTCCTGAGAAACTTCAAGAGATACACCTTTTTTATCCAGTTGACTTTGTAGCTCAACAACAAATTTGTCAACAACGGAACAAATAACCTGCTCACTAAGCGATTTAAACCATACTACTGAATCCAGGCGGTTACGGAATTCAGGAGAAAACACTCGATTAATGACGTCAAAATTATCAGACTCTTTTGAATGTTGCTGAAAACCTATACTCTGTTTTTCTAACTCTGCAGCGCCAGCATTTGTAGTCATCACAAGAATTACATTACGGAAATCGGCTTTTCGCCCATTATTATCGGTTAAAGTTCCATGGTCCATTACCTGCAATAACAAGTTATAAACATCAGTATGGGCTTTTTCGATCTCATCTAATAAAACAACTGAATAAGGGTGTTTTGTAACCGCTTCCGTTAACAATCCTCCCTGATCATAGCCGACATACCCAGGAGGAGCACCAATAAGCCGGGATACCGTATGTGCTTCCATATATTCGGACATATCAAATCGTATAAACTCAATTCCCATAATTTTTGCAAGCTGCCTGGTAACTTCAGTCTTACCAACTCCAGTGGGTCCAGCCAAAAGAAATGAGCCTATTGGTTTCTCTTCAACAGCAAGCCCTGAACGAGATAATTTAATGGCATTACTTAGTGTTTCAATCGCTTCATCTTGTCCAAAAACAACCAGTTTTAAATTGCGCTCTAGTTTTTTGAGTGCGTTTTTGTCAGATGTTGATACAGTTTTTGCAGGGATTTTCGCAATTTTGGCAATAATATTTTCAATATCCTTAACCGAAATATTATCGTCTCTTTGCTTTGAATCCTGTAACTGTCGATTAGCGCCTGCTTCGTCAATAACATCAATCGCTTTATCGGGTAAATGCCTGTCATTGATATAACGTGCTGAAAGTTCAGCAGCAGAATGTAAGGCTGCATCGGAGTAATTAACTTTATGATGAGATTCATACCGCGATCTGAGGCCTTTTAATATATCAACAGTGTCAGCAACATTGGGCTCTTCAATATCCACTTTCTGAAAGCGTCTAGCTAATGCTCTATCCTTTTCGAATATTCCGCGATACTCCTGATAAGTGGTAGAGCCCATACATTTTAGTTCACCATTAGCAAGCATAGGCTTAATCAGGTTTGAAGCATCCATTACTCCACCAGACGCTGAACCGGCCCCAATAATGGTATGAATTTCATCAATAAACAACACTGCTTTATCTTTTTGCTTGAGTTCAGCCAGGACAGCTTTAAGTCGCTTTTCAAAATCGCCGCGATATTTGGTGCCAGCTAATAGTGCACCGAGATCCAGAGAGTAGATTTCACAGTCTTTGATGACTTGCGGAACTTCGTTATCAACAATTCGTTTTGCCAGGCCTTCAGCAATTGCAGTTTTCCCAACGCCAGCTTCTCCAACAAATAGTGGATTATTTTTGCGTCGACGAGATAATATTTGAATGGTTCTTTCTAACTCACTACTTCGACCAATCAAAGGATCAATTTTTCCGTTCTGCGCTTGATTGTTAAGATAAACCGTATAAGCTTCTAGCGCTGTCGGTTGTTTATTCTGCTGTTCTTTCTCCGCAGATTCAAACTCCAGGCCATCTGACTCTCCTTCTTCTCCGGGAATTTTTGATATACCGTGAGAGATATAATTAACGATATCTAATCGTGAAATATCCTGTTGTTGCAATAAGTACACGGCCTGACTTTCCTGTTCACTAAAAATCGCAACAAGAATATTGGCACCAGTTACTTCTTTTTTACCCGAAGATTGAACATGAAAGACAGCACGTTGCAACACCCGTTGAAAACCAAGCGTAGGTTGCGTATCCACCTCCCCTGCATCTGCGGGTAAAATATGGCTCGTCTCGTCGATAAAATTAATAAGCTGTCGATGTAGCATTTCTACATCAACACCACAAGCCCTTAATACGCTCACTGAGTTAGCGTTATCTAAAAGTGCTAGCAACAGATGTTCTACCGTCATATACTCATGACGCTTCTCTCTTGCATCGGTAAACGCTAAATTTAACGTTAACTCCAAGTCTTTACTTAACATCGCTAGTACACCTTCTATCTATAAACTAAATCTATAAACTGTAATTAACTATCCAACAAACTGTATAAAATTAAACGGACTTAGTAAATATAAAAACATCGATTACTCCGCTTCCATCACACACATCAACGGATGTTCATTCAACCTTGAATAATCATTAACCAATGCCACCTTAGTTTCAGCTACTTCGCACGTATATATTCCGGCAGTTCCCTGACCTTCATAATGTACTTGTAACATGACCTTTGTTGCTTGCTCTGTTGTTTTATGAAAAAAACGTTTAAGCACCAAAGTTACAAAATCCATAGGTGTATAGTCATCATTCAATAGCATGACTTTATACATTTGCGGACGCTTGGTCTCGGGTAACGATTTGGCAACGGCAACACCGTGCTCGTCTTCTCTTATTTTTTCGTCACTCATATTCTAATATTAGCCAACTAATTTAATTTTGCAGTTTTTTGTGAGATTTTGCAGTTAATTGCATCCTCTGTTTGATGAGGTTTTAATGGGGATAATTTCTCAATATTCAATATTCAACATAAAAAAGATGTGATCAATTAACACTTTTAAATTATACGCTTGACATTCAGCGTCGTTTATGAGATTCATTAATTCACTTGGAAACAAGTCATGAAAACCAATATGTGGGACTGGCTCATTATATAGCTAAATCAGATAGTTATCGATGAATCTCCAGTTGTTATTTTTAAATATGTGAAGGGAAGTAAGGGGGAGTAGAAAAATGGCAAAAGGTACTGTTAAATGGTTTAATAACGCAAAAGGTTATGGATTTATTAGGCCGGATGAAGGTGGAGAAGATATTTTTGCTCATTATTCAACCATTGATATGGATGGATATAAAAGCCTGAAAGCAGGACAGGAAGTTACCTTTGAAACCTGCGAAGGAGATAAAGGCTTGCATGCGCAAGGTATTGCTCCAACAGGTACTAGCATAGATAGTATTGAATAAATAGCCAGCCTGTCTGAAAGACAGGCAAGCTAGCTTGCTATGTTAATCTCTGTTTGCAATTAGTTGCAACGGACGGGATCGGATTTAAATAATTGAATCAAACAGCTAGTTAATTAGTCGCAAGCATATTTCTTTATTTCAAGACGCGTTAATATTTAACTTATACTTGCCTGTATAAAGTCATATTAACGCTAATGCTTCAATCAAAAAACCAGATTAATATATGCTGCGTAATCAGATTATATTATCAATATTACGCAGCTTAGATCTGTTTAATTTAGAGGTTAGATAAAAAACCATTAAAGAGATTACTGGGACGCATTGCCTTCTCTACTAGCTTTTCATCGGGCATATAGTAACCATTAACGTCTACGGCAACATTTTGAGCATCATTCAGGTCATTGACAATCTTCTGCTCGTTATTTGATAATTCTTCTGCTAATTGAGTGAAATGCTGTTTCAATTCCATATCTTGCTCCTGACTTGCCAGAGCTTTAGCCCAATACATAGCCAGAAAAAAATGACTACCGCGGTTATCCAGTTCATTTACCTTACGGGATGGTGATTTGTTATTGTCCAGAAATTCTCCGGTTGCAATATCTAATGTATCAGCAAGGACCTGCGCTTTTTTGTTACCAGTAGTCTGACCCAGATGTTCCAGTGAAGCAGCTAAAGCAAGAAACTCACCAAGAGAGTCCCAACGTAAATGATTTTCTTTTTCAAATTGCTGCACATGTTTCGGTGCTGAGCCTCCGGCTCCTGTTTCAAACAGACCGCCGCCATTCATTAATGGAACAATTGATAGCATTTTTGCACTGGTTCCCAATTCAAGAATTGGAAATAAGTCCGTCAAATAGTCACGTAGCACATTTCCAGTGACAGAAATTGTATCTTTTCCTGCTTTAATCCTGTTCAAAGTATGACGAGTTGCTTCAACGGGAGACATAATTTTGATTTCAAGCCCTTCAGTATCATGTTCTGGGAGATATTTTTTTACTTTAGCAATTATCTGTGAGTCATGGGCACGATTTTCGTCGAGCCAGAAAATAGCAGGCGTATCAGATAGTCTTGAACGAGTAACAGCGAGTTTTACCCAGTCCTGAACAGGCGCATCTTTAACCTGACACATCCTCCAGATATCACCAGACTCGACGTTTTGCTCCATTAATACCGTTCCGTTTTCATCAGTTACTTTAACAGTACCATCAAATGGAATTTCGAACGTTTTATCATGAGAGCCATATTCTTCGGCTTTTTGCGCCATTAAACCGACATTAGGTACTGTTCCCATGGTTTTGGGGTCAAACGCACCGTTATTTTTGCAAAAATCGATAGTTTCCTGATAAACACCTGCATAACAACGATCTGGAATAACGGCTTTTGTATCCTGTAATTTACCTGCACTATTCCACATTTGACCTGAACTACGAATCATAGCCGGCATTGAAGCATCGACAATAACGTCAGAAGGCACGTGTAAATTGGTAATACCGTTATCAGAGTCTACCATCGCGACCGCGGGTCGATTTTCATAAACTGATGACAAATCCGCAATTATTTCGGCTTTTTGTTTTTCTTCCAGGTTTTCAATTTTTGAATAAACATCACCAATACCATTGTTAGGATCGACTCCAAGCTCTTCAAACAAGGCTGCGTGTTTTTCAAATACATCCTTATAAAAAACAGAGACCACATGCCCAAAAATAATTGGGTCAGAAACTTTCATCATGGTTGCTTTTAAATGCAAAGAAAACAAAACAGATTTTTGCTTTGCATCATCAATCTGGTCTTGAATAAATTGGCGAAGGTGTTTTTTACTCAAAACACTAGAGTCAATTATTTCACCAGTCAGTACCGGAGTAGATTCTTTTAGTGTTGTAACTTCACCATTTTGGTTGACCAGAACAATTTTAACGTCACCAGAAGACGTTATAGTCACCGATTTTTCAGTGGCGAAAAAATCGCCTTCAGACATACTGGCAACATGAGATTCAGAATCTGAAGACCATGCCCCCATAGAGTGTGGATTTTTTTTGACGTAATTTTTAACTGCCGCAGGAGCTCTTCGATCTGAGTTTCCTTCTCTTAATACAGGGTTTACTGCACTACCTTTGATTTTGTCATAACAAGCTTTAACCGCAATGTGTTTATCAGTAGAGGGCTCTTCTGGGTAGTCGGGTAATTGATAGCCTTTTTTCTGTAACTCTTTGATCACGTCATTTAATTGAGGTACAGAAGCACTGATATTAGGCAACTTTATAATATTGGCTTCTGGCTTTTTGGCAAGATCGCCTAATTCCGACAAAGCATCAGAAATTTTCTGCTCTTCGGTCAGATAATCTGAAAAGTTCGCAATAATACGACCAGCTAGTGAAATGTCTCTGGTTTCTACTACAATACCTGCTGCTTGAGAAAATGCCTGAACAATGGGTAGTAAAGAATAGGTTGCTAAGGCTGGAGCCTCATCTGTTTTAGTATAAATAATCTTTGAAGTTGTCATTTAATTTCCTGGTTTTTACGAGTCAAAGAATAATCAAAGGTAGTTATTCACAAATTTTAAGTAGTGTATTCAAAAAAGGTTCTAAACGTTTATATTTGCTTAGCGGTATGAGTCAGAACCAATAATATTATTACTTTTTCTAACATTGATTATGACGAAGAGTATTTTAAAGTGAACACCAACGTCAGAAAAATGAAATACCGAGAAGCGGTTGAATTTTAACCAATAGCAAAGCAAAGGTCGCCAAAGCTCTAAACATATCTCAAAACGATTGTTACATCCCAATATCAATAACGTATATAGCCGTTTAAACGCTTAAATCATCTGCGAATTATACGCTAAATACCCTGTTAATACACTGCCTGATAAAGATATCGACAGCATTTAAACATCGAAACTTTCAAGTCTTCAGAGTTTAGATTAAAATCTCATCAACTGCTTGAATTTAGCGCTATCTCATAATAAAAGGTTTAGATTGATATCAATGAAACAGTTGCGGAGGTCACCTCATAGAAGAAAAAGTACTAAGCAACCAACAACCGTACTTTTGGCTTTTAATAAACCATTTAATACCCTTTGTCAGTTTAGCGGAGAGCCCGGCGATTCGTTGTTATCTGACTTTATTGATATAAAAGAAGTTTATCCTGCGGGACGACTGGATAAAGACTCCGAAGGTTTATTGCTACTAACCAATGATGGTGCTTTACAACACAAAATAAGTCACCCCAGACATAAGCAGGATAAAACTTACTGGGTGCAGGTTGAAGGTTCTATCACTAATGAAGCTATCGAACAGTTAGCCGAAGGAATAGAATTAAAAGATGGATTAACCCGACCGGCTAAAGCACAACGGTTAAACCCTGATAACGAGAAACTACAGTTGTGGGAACGAAAACCTCCAATACGCGCCCGGAAAAACATAACAACCAGCTGGCTAATTCTGACCTTGAAAGAAGGTAAAAACCGCCAGGTAAGACGAATGACCGCAGCGGTTGGGTTTCCGACTCTTCGTCTTATCAGAGTAAAGATTGGAGCATGGGAATTAAATCAATTGAAACCTGGCGAATTTACCAGGCTCGATCTGATAGAATAAAGCCACTTAAATATTATTATGATTAATTATTCAGGAATTTTTTGTGAACAAAAGTTTCATTACTAACCTTATTGCTTTTTTATTAATCCCCACGGGTTACTGGCTTTCAACCCCATTAATTTTCACGATAGGGTTATTTGCATTTTCAGGTGCAGTCACCAATTGGCTGGCAGTTCACATGTTATTTGAGAAAGTGCCCGGTTTATATGGTTCAGGCGTTGTTCCAGCAAGATTTAAAGAGTTTAAGCTGGCAATAAAGACACTCATGATGGAGCAGTTCTTTACTGACGAAAATATTGACAAATTTCTATCCGGCAGTAATGGCGTGCAACCTGAACTTCATCTTGAACCAGTCATAAAAAAAGTCGACTTGTCGCCTGCTTTTGATACTTTGATCGAAGTGATCATGCAATCTTCTTTTGGTAGTATGTTAGGAATGTTTGGTGGCGCAGAGGCGTTAACCCCGCTAAAAGAACCCTTTATTGAAAATATGAAGCAATCTCTCAGTGATATTACTAAAACAGACGATTTTAATGCATTGCTTAAGTCCGAAATTGAGCAACCCGAAGTTATGTCTGATATTAAAAGTAAGGTATCTTCAATTATTGACAAGCGTCTGACAGAGCTAACTCCTCAACTTGTAAAGAAAATGGTTCAGGATATGATTAAAAAACACCTTGGGTGGCTAGTTGTATGGGGTGGTGTTTTTGGAGGAATTATTGGTGCTATCACCAGTGTTATTCCACTTCTGACGTAATAATAATCAACTATCAGCAAGCGCCCAGAGGAAATTATTATCAATGAAAAGCCCTGTTAAGCGATTAATTGCAATTCTATTGTTGCTGGAATCAGGGCTGCTATTGGCATCACCGTCCCTCACTCTCGCTAAATCATTCAAAGTACTGGCAATTAATGGAGTAATCGCAAGCACAGAGCAGTCATACCAGGCAGCAAACAAAAACGATACGGTTAGTTTACGATCGGGTATTAACCGCATTATTATCCGATACGAAGAAACCTATGACAAACAGCAAAATAGCCATAATCAGACTGTTTATTCATCGCCTTTGTTATTGAGTATTTATTTGAACAAATCAGGCCATTACCAGCAAGTAAGCATCAAACCAATGAATTATAAGGCAGCAATACGTTATGCAAAAAATCCAGTTTTCAATATAATAGAATTTAACAGGCAAGGCAGAAGAATAGAAACCAGCTTTCAGGTAAAAAAATTAACTGGTGCTTCTCGGAAAGAGCTCATTAAACAATCAAAACCAAAGTCCAGCAAAACATTAAAACTTTCCGCTCCCTCTCCTGACGGAGTTACTGATAATCGGAAAGGTAATTTAAATTTGTAAATTTGTCCTCAGTAATCCCCAGTTTAATCTCACATGCATCGGATTGATTCAAAAAACCTCTAACTCTTCTCTCGCCAGAACGAATATAACTTTCCAGTGCGGGTTCAAGCTTCTTGTTTATCAACATTAATAAATAGTGAGAACGCACTGTAGACCCCAGATAGGCAGACGAACAAAACTGTGGACATTGCTCCATCATTTGAGAAATTGTGTCCACGGGTAACCCGGGAACATCAACGGGTAAGACAAAAAGCCATTCTGTTTTACAGTTCTTTACCCCCTGCAATACGCCTTCTAAAGGTCCCTGAAACGCAGGATGAATGTCGGAAAGTACCGGAACGCCAAACCGACTGTATTTTTCTATATTACGGTTAGCAGAAATCATCATAGAAGAAACTTGTGGCCTTAACCACTCAACTTGCTGTTCAATTAGCATCCGGTCCTGAAAGCACAATAAGCCCTTATCTTGATCTTTAACTCGGCGCCCTTGCCCGCCTGATAATATAATTCCGGATATATTTGAGTTCCTGATAGTCATACTCACATCACTCCAGATGATTCTGACGAATCATTTGTACTATCTCTTTTACATATTTTTCGCGGCGTTGTGAATAATTTATTAATCCATAGGCTAATCTTTGACCACTAATTGTTTTATCAGACTCTCTCAGGTTTGCTCGGATACTCCTGAACTCTTTATACGCGAGGTGGGTATTTAAATTTTTCATATAACTGACAACCGAATCCTGAGGTGATGAAAACCGTTTTACTTCATTCTTTGCCGTTGGCTCGCGATGTAGTGGTATTAACCCGCAATTTTTTGTATAACACCATTGACCAAACAGATTATTCGCTTGCGTAGCAAAACGAGAGGTTCCCCAGGCTGACTCATTCGCAGCCTGGGCCAGTACTAGAGACTCTGGAATAATATCAATTCTTTTGCTTAGCTCACCGCAGGCTAACGCAGGATCTCGAATTTCATAATGATATTTTGCGGCCAGCTTTCCCAGTTTACGTAATTGGACACCACCATGCGATGGTATATTATTAAAGTTTGCCCTGATACTTTCCAGAAAAGCACGATCATACATTATTCTTCGGTTTTCCAATCTGATGAACGGCCTTAAATATTCAAAAAATGCCTGTTTCTTTGCTTTTGTGGACTCAATAGCTGAAAAATCAGGTAAGTGGTCAGATTTAGTGCCAATGCCTGACTTTCGATGACCTGACTTTTCGGCATTATGGTTAAATATCAATAAAGTGACTAATAAACAAGTTGTTATGACTACCCAGAGATAGACAAAACCTGTTTCACCTGATTTTATTTTCAATTTACTACCCTCTCATATGATTAGTAACAGCCCATAATAGCAGCCATTCTTTATATAATGACTTATAAGATTTTGTTATATCTATTATACGTATTGGGAGATACCTGATAAAAAAATAATCTCGAAACTTATCACCATTCATCGTTTTCTTCTGAAATAACTCCAATCTTTTATTGAATTTTAACTAAAAATGTAAATATTACATAAATAATTCTGAGTTAACGACTGTAAAATACATGAACAATAACTGCCAGCAATAACCAATAGTTCTAAATTAATGGCAAAAAGTCACTTAAATAAAAATAACATTCTTCTATAATTAATTTACAATGTAGAAAGCTCAAAGAGCTTTTATTCTAATCCATAATAATAACAACGAGGTTGATTAAGCTGTGGAAAATACAAAACGTAAACCTGGTAGGCCTTCCCTCTCAGAAAATGAAAAACAGGATATCCGCGATAATATAATAGATATTGCCAGAGAGCTATTTGTTAAAGAGGGATATGAAAATACCAGCATGCGAAAAATAGCAGCGCAAGCAGGTTTTGCCCCTACTAAAATATATTATTATTTTAAGAATAAAAAAGAGATTCTTTGTTATTTCTGGAACGATATAGCCGAAGAGCTCTGGAGTGAATGCAATCCACCTGAAAATATTCTATCCGGTAAGCCGTTAGGCGTAATTAGATACCTGATGTCTAAAAGTGTTGGATACTGGATGGCGAACCCTAAAAGCTACCAATTGGGCATAGCAACACAAAATTACGAAGTAGATTCTGCTGAAAACTATGAACTATACCAGGCAGATGGTACTCGTCGATATAACCAGTTGTTACAAGACTCAGTTCACAAGTGTATTGAACAAGGTATATTAAGAATTAATGATAAACAAGTTGCTTCTCAAGTTATTCGTATGGCAATTTATGGTATCTATGGCTCTTTCTATAGCCTGCCAGATATTGAGTGGAAAGAAAAAGATGTACTAATTCAGGAAGCAATTGACAATACCATTAATGGACTTCAAGCATAATCATCGGTAATTGTTTTGTCGATACTATTGTTATAAACTATAATAGTGTCGACAAAAAACAGCCCATTTCTGGTAGTTAACTCAGATAACGGTTACAATAGCCCTTGTTTCATCCCAACTAAATGATAGTCTGATAGTTTTTTCATTGGTTTGTACTTATTTCTCCGAAGGAAACTCATTCAGCCAATAAGACATATTCTTTGCTATCAGCTTCCATATCTAACTTTAAGTTTTATGAATACTAAATCCGATACACTATTTTCAGCTCCGGTTAAATCAACCCCTTTTCAGTTCGACAAGAGTGTCGCCGAAGTTTTTCCGGATATGATTAAGCGTTCAGTACCCGGCTATGACATTATTATTAAACAAATTGAGAAGCTTGCAGGTCAATTTGTAAAAAATAATACCAACTGTTTTGATCTTGGGTGTTCTCTGGGTGCCGCAAGCCTGGCTATGAGCAAAGGAATACATCAGGATGACTGCAAAATAATTGCCGTTGACAACTCAGAGGCGATGCTTGGGAGGTGCCAGCAGCATATCAATGCTTTCAAACACTCAACCCCCGTAGAACTTCATCTGGCTGACATTCTTGATATGCCTGTTGAAAATGCGGCAATGGTTGTGCTTAACTTCACCTTACAGTTCATACAAAACGAAAAACGTTCAGCGCTCTTAAGTCGTATATATGAAGGCATGAACCCTGGCGGGGTTTTATTATTATCTGAAAAAATAATCTTTAAAAATCCTACCATCAACCGGTTGCTCACCAATCTCCACCATGATTTCAAAAAAGAAAATGGTTATAGTGACCTGGAGATTAGTCAGAAACGAAATGCACTAGAAAACGTATTAACGCCTGAGACTCTTGATAATCATTTAACACGATTAAATCGGGTTGGTTTTTCGACTGCAACCTGCTGGTTACAACAGTTTAATTTTATTTCAATTATTGCAATTAAATAATTATTTCAACTAAACAAACCCTAACTGGCTTTCAGATAATGATAGATTATGATTGTTTAACACAGGATATCGCCCGTTCTTCAATAGCTGGCTGGGAAGACTTTTTTCTTTCAGCGGTACGTAACAGGCTTAAGCAATACACTCATGGGGAGCTTGAAGAATGGCAAAATTTGATGTCAGAGCTTCCAGCGCTTTCAACCCGCACCTATAATCTAAAGGATAGTGTTTCTATTGGTACAAAGGACGAGCTCAATCAACAGCTGACACCTGATGAGATTAACCGATTTATCGAGCAGCTAAAAATACTTCACCCCTGGCGAAAAGGTCCTTTCGATCTATTTGGAGTTCAGATTAATACTGAATGGCGCTCGGACTGGAAGTGGGACCGTGTACTAAAACACCTTTCACCACTTAAAAACCGCACTATACTCGATGTTGGTTGTGGCAACGGATACCATTGCCTGCGAATGTCAGGAGAACAGGCAAGATTTGTTATGGGTATAGACCCTTCACAAAAATTCCTTGCGCAATTTTCAGTAATTAAGAAATATATTGGAAAACTGCCAGTTCATTTGCTTCCCATAGGCATCGAAGATATGCCCGCGTCAATGGAACACGGCGGATTTGACACCGTGTTTTCAATGGGGGTTTTGTATCATCGGAAATCTCCTGTCAACCACTTGCTCGCATTGAAAAATTTGATGGGAACAAAGGGGGAGCTGGTGTTAGAAACTCTTGTTGTTGACGGAGATAAAACCACAGTTCTGGTTCCGTCAGGTCGATACGCACAAATGCGCAATGTCTGGTTTTTACCTTCCGTAGCGGCTTTAGAGTTATGGTTAGCAAAAGCTGGATTCAAAAATATCAGAACCGTCGATGTCAATCAGACAAGCACCAGTGAGCAAAGAGCAACGGACTGGATGACATTTCATTCCCTGCAAAACTACCTCGACCCAAACGATTTTAACAAAACGGTAGAGGGTCACCCTGCCCCCAAAAGGGCCGTGTTAATAGCTAACAAATAAAATACTTAGCATTATACCCAAACTTCCTGCTTAAAGAAATAATTATCATAACGCGGAGTAATAATAAAAACTAAACCAGTAATCAATAAGTTATCAGGTTGTAATAAATCATTAAGCAATAACGCGACACTGGCAGTTAACTATTTTTATTGATAGTATACAGGTAGATATCGTTCATATTGTGAACCGGTACCAACTTTTTTATTTGATTATCGCTAGAATTCACTTTACCTCAAATAAATGTATTTGTTGTTTCGGGTTGGCAATTCGATGATAGAGGTCCCGTAAATGCATCTGGCTACTCAAGAAGTTCAAGTTCAAAATCTAGAAATTGGCATGTATGTGTCCAGGCTAGATGTGCCATGGGTTCAGACCCCCTTTCCCATTCAGGGCTTTCATATTTCAAAACAGGAAGAACTGGAATTACTAGCTGTTTACTGCAATAAAGTTTACGTTGACGAATACTTAAGTAAGGTTAACGTCAGCACCCCTGTTTATAAAAACAGACCGGGCGCTGGTAATAAAAAGCAGCTAGATCCCAAAACTATTCGTTTAATGAGCGAAAAAGCCAGATTTAAACCCAGGGTTGAACAATATCCGGTTTCTACAAAACTAAAAAAAGAAATCAAAGAAGCATCAGTCGTTTACAGTCAAGTCATAGGTCAAATGTCGATTACCTATCGAGATATGGAACAGATGGGTTATATCAATATGTCAGAGGTAAAAAAATCGTCTTCTGATATGGTAAAAAGCATAATAAAGAATCCGGATGCCCTGGCCTGGTTATGTCGAATTGGTAGCGATAACGAAGCGCTCTACCAACAAGCGATCAGAAGCGCCGTCTGGGGCCTGATTTTTGGTCGACACCTGGGACTTTCTCAGCAGGACCTGAAAGATCTGGGAACCTCACTGTTACTTGCTCCTATCGGAAAAACCAAGCTTTCCAAAGAGCTGGTGTATAGCCAGCAAAACCTGGAAGAAGTAAAACAATACCAACAACATGTAGATTTAACTCTGGAAGAAACTCACAAAATGTTTTCTTCCAGCCACCAGGTTAACTATATTCTTTCTTCTTATTGTGAAAGAAACAACGGATCTGGCTATCCTCGTGCCATCATTGGCAACCGCATACCATTTTTAGCTCGTATTGCCGGTATTTCTGATTATTATGAGCAATTGATCAACCCTTACCCAGGCGCTGATTCACTGACTCCAATTGAAGCCATTTCTCATTTATACAAAGTCCGTGGAGAACTGTTTCAGTCGGAGCTGGTAGAAGAATTTATCCAGGCTATCGGCATATACCCTACTGGTAGTCTTGTAAAATTGAATAATAACGCAATAGGTATTGTTGTAGAACAGCCGGAAAAATCTCGCTTACGACCAAGAATTGCACTCATCAAAGACGCCATGAACGTCACTCTCGATGCACCTAAAATATTGAACCTGGCTAAGGATGCCACCGACGACTTTGGCATGCCGCTGCAAATTGAAAGAAGCTTAAAAACCACTGCGACAGATATTGACGCAAACGAATTACACAATAAGCTTTTCAGAAATAATAACTGGCTTTCTTTTCTCTCACCCAACTTTTAACCAGTCAGTGACTTATACCAAAACTCTTTGCGTTATTCACAGTTAGAACATAATTCGAATTTGCCGGAAGCAGTTTGAGTTTGAGCTTAAACAAAACCAGACATATAATGAGATGCTTTGCCCACTCAATTTTTACTTTTCTCAATAAATCGATTTATCTGTTGCTCCAGAACATTTAGTGGCACAGAGCCACGACTCAAAATAGCATCATGAAATAATCGTATATCGAAATCGGCTCCTAACTTATTTTCCGCCCTTTTCCTTAGTTCTCGTATTTTAATTTCTCCTAATTTGTAGGAAAGTGCCTGTCCAGGCCAGCTGATATAACGATCAACTTCCGTTCTGATATTATGTGCGGATAACGCAGAGTTTTCCTCTAGCAACTTAATTGCCCGCTTTCTAGACCAGCCTTTTGCATGGATACCGGTATCTATAACAAGTCTAGCAGCTCTCCACATTTCGTAGGTTAATCGCCCAAAATTACTATAAGGGTCATTATAGAAACCAACTTCAAGGCCTAGTCTTTCACTATATAAGCCCCACCCTTCGCCAAATGCCGAAATGTAAGTTTGCCTTCTAAACTCAGGTATATTCTTTATCTCCTGACCAAGTGCATTTTGCAAATGATGTCCAGGAACTGCTTCATGCAGCGTTAATGCTTCCAGCACATAAAGCGGTCTTTTATCTAAAATCGATGTATTAACCCAATAAGTTCCAGGTCGCTCACTATTTATTGGTGCAGAAACATATCGACCAGTTGTGTATTTAGGGGCGATTTCTGCTGGAACTGCTTCTACTGTATAGGGTTGACGAGGTAAGCGAGAGAATAGCCGAGGTAATTGCCCGTCCATTTTCTTTGCAATATAAGCGGCTTCTTTTAGAAGTGCTTCAGGTGTTTTGGCATAAAAACGAGGCGAGCTTCTTAACAGAGTTAAAAATGCTTTGAAATTACCCTTAAATCGCAGTTTTTCGATAATTGTTTTCATCTCTCTACGAATACGAGCTACTTCTCTTAAACCGATATTGTGGATTTCGTCAGGGGTCAAATTTAGTGTCGTGTAGTGGGCTACCTGACTCTGATAGAACTGCCTGCCCGCAGGCAGTTCTGAAGCGGCTAAGGAAGTTCGAGTTTGTGGAATATACGTTTTTTCAAAAAATAAGTGTAAATTTTCAAACGAAGGAATAACTTTATTTTTTAATATCTGGAACGCCTTGTCCCTTAAAGCCGATTGCTCACTGGTTGAAATCACCGCAGGCATGTTTACAAATGGTTGCCAGAGCGCATTACTTTTAACATCTTTATTGTTAAAGGCTGTAATGACGTCGGTAAACCCTTTCATGACGACTCGTGGCATTGAAAACTGACGAGCAAGCCCTTTCTTCATATTTGTGATATTTTGTTCAAAATATAAAGGTATATGAATAAGTCGTTCAATATAGTTATGATAATCTTGCTTTGTTTTTAGTGGAACCAAACGATGTAAACGCATTATTTCAGTGTGGAAACCAGAATCAGCTAAAAACGGCATCTGGTACGTTTTAAAGCCTATCTCTGAAATTCGTCTTTCCAATTGTCTTTTAAAGATTTGATAATTGATCAAGTCTTCTTCAGATAAATGACTACGATCGATCAAACTCAATTGACTAAGAAACTTCTGGGTTTTCTCTGACCACAACGAATAAGCTTTTTCTGACACATCTTTTAGTAAATGGTTTGTTCTGGACAACCCCATCCGGGTTGCCAGGAGCGGCTCCCGCATTAAACGAGCATTCCACTCTTTATCAAACAACTGATGTAGTTGGTGGTTCGTTGAGTTAATTGCAGAGCCTGGTTGACTGGTAAACAATAACCCACCAGTCAACAAAATGAGTGATATTCTGAGTAAAATTTGTGCCTTGGACAGAAACATTAAGAAACCCTCTTCAAATTACAAATTACAAAGTAAGAATTACTAGCCAGCGTTAATATCTTTAACACCTGGAACAGCTTTTATCTGGTGTATACCCAAACGCCCTGGAAATGCAGGCTTCAGTGTTTAGCATTTAAGTTTGAACAAGTCGCAACTCGAAGGGAATGGCTCGCCCTTTTCAAGAGGGTATATAAGTAATTCGGTAAATTTATAGCCAGGATATGAATATCTGGCAACCAGTTAATGTATGCCAGTAGTTATCAATTTAACAAAATTACAGGGTTTAAAGTTTTTATTTAACTGCTCGCTAATAATTTTACTCCACCCTGTTTTACAAGCACCAAGAGAACCTGGCAAACAAAATATAACTGTATTATTAGAAAAGCCACCCAAAGCCCTGCTCTGAATGGTAGAAGAACCTATTTCTGAGAAAGAAACCTGTCTGAATAATTCACCAAACCCTTCCATATTTTTATCAAAAAGAGGCTTAATCGCTTCAGGTGTAGAATCCCGCCCATAAAAACCAGTTCCTCCGGTAATTAAAATGACGTTCACTTTTTCATCAGCAATCCAGCGAGAAACCACAGCTCTAATCTTATAGATATCATCAATAACTATGCAATGCTCAGCAAGAGTATGTTCTTCTGACTTTGCAGCTTCAACCAGAAAAGCGCCTGATTTATCTGTTTCAAAGTTTCTGGTATCTGATACGGTTAAAACCGCAATATTTAGCGATGGCAATGCAATGCTCCAATTTGATAATCAGGAAATATCTGGTTCCCTAGAATACACCAATCACAGAGCCACTGCGAACCAGAATCGAAGATACCTGAGGGTAAAAGCATTCGTCAGATTGAGATAACAATAAAGTACCAACTTTACTTCTTTTCCGCTATACTTGCGCCCGTCTAGGCTACTCAGGTTCAATTTTAAACAGAACAAATAGCCCTGTCCCGCTTTTAAACAATTCAGGTATCATTAGAAATGCAGGCATTTTCAACTATAGCTGTGCGCGCAGCGCGCAAAGCTGGTGGCTTTATCGTCAGAGAATCCGATAAAATTAAATCGGTTCATTCTAAAGCTAACTCCGATTATGTTACCAATGTAGACCAGGCTGCAGAACAGTTAATTCTTGATACCATTTCGCATTCTTACCCTGAGCATTCGTTCTTGTGCGAAGAAAGTGGCAAAAGCGGAGATTCTGACTATCAATGGGTAATTGACCCTATCGATGGCACAACAAATTTTATAAAAAAGATTCCTCACTGGTCGATTTCAATCGCTTGTAATTACAAAGGTCGCACTGAAGTTGCAGTTGTTTACAACCCATTATCTGAAGAGTTATTTACCGCAGTAAGAGGACGTGGTGCTCAACTTAATGGTAAGCGTATCAGAGTAAGCGACTCAAAAGGACTTGAACATAGTTTACTATCAACCGGATTTCCATATAAAAACAAACATAAACTAGAAACTTATATGGATATATTCAATAAACTTTACCCACATTGTGGTGATGTTCGCCGTACGGGTTCTGCAGCTTTGGACCTGGCTTTTGTCGCTGCTGGCCGTTTTGAAGGCTTTTGGGAGTTTGATCTTAACGAATGGGACACTGCGGCTGGCGTATTACTGGTTAAGGAAGCAGGAGGAATGGTTTCTGATATAGCTGGAAACCCCGATTATCGTAAAGGTAACTCAATTCTTGCCGCTAACCCGAAAGCATTTAAGGTGATGCTAAAGCTAATTAATCAAAAACAAGCATAACTTCTGCTTCTATTACTTGACCAAATTACCAGGTTATTAGAGAATACGCTTATACAGAGAATATTAAAGCGATTAAGGCCAATTTATGGCCCGGGAGCTCTTATGCGGTTAACAACAAAAGGCAGATACGCAGTAACAGCAATGCTTGATTTAGCATTAAACAGCCATAATAGCCCCGTAAACCTGGCAGACATTTCTTTTCGCCAGGCTATTTCACTATCTTATCTTGAGCAACTGTTTTCTAAACTACGTAAAGAAAGCCTGGTTAAAAGTATCCGTGGACCAGGCGGCGGGTACCAGCTTAATCGTGCACCCGATGATATTAGTGTTGCAGACATTATCAATGCAGTAAATGAATCAATGGATGTGTCTCGATGTCATGGACGAGCAAATTGCCGAGATGGCAATAAATGCCTGACACATAACCTCTGGATGGATTTAAGTGAACGAATAAACTCATTTCTGGGAGATATTACTATTGGTGAACTAATCAAACAAAACACTAATGAAGCTCAAAACGAACAGCCAGAACCTGATAAATTGAAGCTACAAATTACCCCTTTAAGTCCAATTAGCGAAGAAGAGTTTGCCGATAATGTCTGATGTAATTGACAAATATGTTCAAACTGAATATGCAGCCGGTTTTGTCACCGATATAGAGTCCGAAACTCTGCCTCCTGGTCTGAATGAGGAAGTGATTCGTTTCATTTCCGCAAAGAAAAACGAGCCGGAATGGTTATTAGAATGGCGTCTAAAAGCTTTTACCAGTTTTAAACAGATGCAGGAGCCGGAATGGGCGCACTTGAATTACGATAAAATTAATTTAGAAGACGTATCGTTTTATTCTGCACCTAAGAGCATCGATGATGCACCGAAAAGTCTTGATGAGGTCGACCCTGAGCTAATAGAAACCTATAACAAACTGGGTATTCCACTCCATGAACAGGAAATTTTAGCAGGTGTAGCCGTTGATGTTGTATTTGATTCTGTTTCAGTCGCTACTACATTCAAATCAAAGCTGGCGGAAGCAGGCGTTATATTCTGCCCTATATCTGAAGCCGTTCACACTCATCCCGAATTAATTAAAAAATATCTGGGGTCAGTCGTACCACAGAGAGACAATTATTTTGCTGCTCTAAATTCTGCTGTTTTTAGTGATGGTTCTTTCGTATACATACCGAAAGGCGTTCGCTGCCCAATGGA
>JADGFG010000300.1 GCA_016743995.1 Kangiellaceae bacterium
CTAATGGGTGAACTAATTGCAATCAGTAGTCAAGAAGAGAAAATTAAAGATTATTCCATTGCAATAACATACGGAACAGAAGATGTAACGATAGTGCGTTTTATGCTTGAAAACACGGCTATATTATTAATGGAAAAAGTTTGTGAATGCATCAAAGAAATACAAGAAAGGCAAGTTCACGGTGTTAGGAGACAAGATCCTTATTGTCCTGACAGTAAAGAGGGGCTAAAAGAAATCGAAAAAGCAGCACAAGATGCCATTCTAAAAAAGAAGCGAAAAAGAAAAAAAATACAATACATATTGTACCCACTAACAATTATCGTTATTTTGTGGGGTGTGATCTATACAAATAATAAAATGTCTACGTCATCTTTTATTTATTTAAATATAGTGCTGATAATTTTGTCTATTGTATATATCTTTATTGGTAACAGAAAAGTGGGGTACGGTTTAAGCACTCTCCCTATGTTTTCAGCTTTATTTTTAATATGGCTTTATTTTTTTGGCTAATATGGCTTAGCCTGAAGGCCTCCAATTTTGGGATAGTACAGGTGGGGTCGGGCCGAAAGCGCCGATTAAAACCGGTAAAGGATAGAGAATGAAAGAGTCTTATGGTGAAGGTTTAGCAAATCACACCAGCCTCGAGTCATACGGCGATTGTAGTAACACATTGGTTGAAGCGTTGACAGAGGGAAGCACAGGCGGGCTATTGAGCTCCGAAATCACCACCTCTCGGGTGCCGACCTCCTGGTCCGGTAGGGAAGGCAATATGCGCCACAGCGTTATGCGAGTTGTGGAACAACCCGGCGGAGTCTTAGAGCTTGGTGTTATAATTCTGGAGTTAATTCTTAATTCTGGGATTAATTTAATTCTGAGTCGGGCTCACGGAAAGGATTGATATGTTAATGTATTTAGGCAAATTATACGATTCATTTTAGTCTTAGGTTAACGTTTTCGACCCCAAAACCAGCACTATAAGAATTCAATCAGGATTCTCAACAATGCTCTTGCTACGGGTCGCAAAAAGACGCGACCGCAGAAGAGCAAGTTCGTATTGCCAGCAGAAAGAATGGTGGAAGATGTTGCATATTTTCCCCACATGTGAACCAGTAATCACTGGTTTCGGCTCAGGAGCAACGTTGTTCTATAAGTGCTGTTCCAGGTAATGAGTTTCGCTTTTCAGTAACCAGGCGGTTCTCGTTTTTTTACATAATGGCTATGGCAAGCTTGAGTATTGGCTTCAAATTGGGCATCAATATTATCGGCAAACTTAAATAATCACACGGTTACGAACCAGTGTGTGTGTCTGCCGGAGTCACTGCGGCGCATTTTCAACTGATTTGTCCGACAGGTAACCCCGGCGGTAGATTTCAGGAAGCTTTAACCATCTATAGGAAGTAAATCCCGTGCATTTAGAAAGTCTAACCATAAAAAATTATCGAAAATTTCGTTCTACAGATATAGTCCGGGGCAGATGAACTGATACCTTATTCTTTACTCATCCTGTTCATCGTTTTCCGAATCTTCTGTCCAAAATTTATCTTCAACTTTTCGTACTTTAGCTATTATTTTGGAACATGTATCTGAGGTGACCTTGTCAAACCCTGAAGCGAGCTGCTCAATCAGATTCTTCATAGTAAAATCACAGTTTCTGGCTACGTGATTTTTAACTACGCCCCAGCAAGTTTCTATTGGTTGTAATTCAGGATGATACGGCGGGGTCCTGATTACTTCGTGTCCATGGTTACGGGCTATTTCATCTATCATATAAATGGGTTCTGGCGCATTTTTTTTTAGAGCCTCTATCAGTTCAACCTTCAAGCAATCTTCACTACAGTCGATTCCATTTTGCTCCAACCATTCCTTGATCTTTTTCTTTGAACATTGCGGTGTTGGCGGTGAATCCTCAGAAAGAGTATTATGGTAGGAGGCATTATCCATAATTATTAAAGAGTTTTCTGGAATGCCAGGAAGAAGCTTTTCTACAAACCATTTTTTAAACAAATCAGAATTCATCTGCCCGTGATAATCTCCGGTTTTTCTTGTACTTTTAAATACAAGCTTGGCACCAGGGACCCATCCTGAAGATGTTATAGCATTGAGGATAATCAGACGTTCGCCTTTTCCTGTAGGCTTCTGAATCCAGGGACCATCCTCACCATAATACCAAGTATAGTCATTGCTATGATTTTTATTGACATATGATTCATCCAAATAGACTTCAGATCGAATTGTACCATCTATTTTCTTTGGAAAGCGGTTGGCTCTCAGTGTTCGAAGATAGCGCCGCCTGGCTGCAATTACGTGATCCTTTTCTTTTAAATGCTGAGACCGGGTTCCCTTGCCGAAATCAAATCCCCACCGGTTAAGAGTTCTTCCTAATGTTCTTATATGAAAGCTCTCATCAGTTGAGCGTTCATCTAAGAAATCTTTTATATTTGAAAGAGTTACACGTTCGCCTTTACTATTAGCTGATCGAATATAATCTCTGACAGCTTCCTGGTGCGAGTTGTGTACTGCATGAGCAGGACGGCCTCTAAGTTTTGAGGGTTCATCAATCAATTTCGGATCTCGATTGTAATCTGCCATGATTCGTTTAACAGATGCTATACCAATCCCAAGGGCGTCGGCAGTTCTCTTTGCACTGCCTTCCATTGGTTGTAACTTATTTTGGTCGAAATAATGCTTGATAGAGACAACAATTTGTTTTATCTCTGGTGTCAAAGGTTTACCTGGTCTTGAAGTCATATTCTTCCTATGCTTATATTATTCTACAACAAAGTAATTTAAGCAGATTTAATATCACATTAAATTTCTTCCATCAAGGCATCAGTCCATGTGCCCTTATCTATAACACGGTATGCTTCGTTAAGTCTGAAGTTATCGATATGGGTAGTGGAGAAGAGCAACCAGAGTCAGTGATTGCACCCTCAACAACCTTAATCATCGGTAAGAATAATGCCGGTAAAACTACAGTCGCCAATGCATTAAAAATGTTGTGCCATAATGAACACCCCTCAGCAACAGACTTTAACCTCACTTACTTAAATGAGTTGTTCAATCAGTACAAACAAGCTTATAAAGTGGATCAAGATACAAAATTTGAACACTTAGAAACACCTAATTTAGAGTTCACCTTGATGGTTAAAGTGGACTTTAGTGATGAAGATTTGATGACTCACCTTGCTCCTTTTATGCCAATTAGTGAAGAGGATAATGGGGAACCAGTTAGCATACGCATCATGGTTAAAGTGGTACTTGCTGAAGAGTCTGCATTTAAAGAAGAAGTTAACAAGGTTTTCAAGGCTACAGATTCAGAGGGTAATAAACTAGAGGACAAACAGCGCTTTGAGAAGTTTTACGCATTGCTTTCAGAAGAAACTATCGCTCGTCAAGCGG
>JADGFG010000301.1 GCA_016743995.1 Kangiellaceae bacterium
GTTTAATACCGTTTTATTGGAATAAGCAATAATGTCAGTTTAATCTGCGCCGTTAAAGCAATGCAATTATTTTGAAAGATTGCGATTAAACTAAAAATAACATTACGGGCGAACTGAGAGCCATAACTCAGGGGCGGTAGCGTGCCTGAAAGCGTTTTTACCAGGTTAGTCTAAACTATAATAATTTATCAAAATCTCACTCGCCAATAAATGTCGACAAATAAAATGTTGGCAAATAAACATTGTCTGGCAAGCGATAATTACTTTGGGTTTTATATGCAATCAAAGTTAAATCTTCGAACAATATTCAATTTTTTACTTTCAATCAAATTTTCTTTGTTAGCTTCAATATTGCTATCTGTGGATTTGAGTGCAGCGGTCGATCCTTCACAATTGAAAAAACAATGTGAAAATATCACGCCTAAACAACGCCAGATGGCGAGTATGGCCGGGTATAATGTTGATGAACTGTGTAGTTCATTAGGCGATTTATCTGCCGGTGAAAAGGAAAAAAAGAAAGAAATAAAAACCGTTATGCCTCGTGGTACTCAGGTTGAAACCAGTCAACGGGGCGTGATTGGTGAAGAGGAAGATGACGAGAAAACTGAGGATGAGAAAAAGTTCGAAAGAAAAAGGATGACAACTGCCGATTTTACCCGCGTCGATGGTTTGAATAAATATGGCTATGATCTGTTCGCTGGTGTGCCAACTACTTTTGCTCCTGCCACGGACATCCCTGTACCGGTTGATTACATTATGGGACCAGGTGATCAACTTAAAATTCAGTTACTGGGTAAAATTAACGAAGAGGTTGAGGTCGAAGTTGGGCGGGATGGCATGATTCAGTTTCCCGAGCTGGGACCCATTTCTTTTGCCGGACTTAATTTTACTGAAGCCAAAGCGCGCATTCAGAACATCGTAAAAGAACAGATGATTGGTGTGAGAGCGGTTGTTTCCCTGGGTGAAATACGCTCGATACGTGTTTTTGTACTCGGTGAAGCTTTTCAACCGGGGTCTTATACCGTAAGTGCGTTGTCAACGATGACCAATGCATTGTTTGTCAGTGGTGGCATTAAAGAAGTTGGTTCTTTGAGAAATATTCAGTTAAAGCGACGCGGAAAGGTAATTACGACCCTCGATCTTTACGATTTATTGCAAAAAGGTGATACGACTGGGGATGTACGTCTTCAGCCTGGTGATGTCATTTATATTCCGCCTGTAGGCAAAACCGTTGGTATTATGGGCGAAGTCAAAAGGCCCGCTATTTATGAACTAAAAAACAACCATTCTTTACAGCAACTGGTGAGTCTGGCTGGTGGATATTCCAGTAGTGCTTATCCCAATATTTCTCATATTACTCGAAAAAGTCGTTCAGGTTTTACTACCGTTATGGATGTTGACTTAAGTCGTAATAAAGCCAAAAAGACTAAATTAGAAAACGGTGATCTGGTTGAAATCAGTACGGTACTAAAAGAGCTGGAAGATGTTGTAATATTAACAGGGGCTTTTCACAGACCCAGAGCAGTTAAATGGAAAAAAGGTCTTAAACTGAGCCATGTAATCTCTTCGGTCAGAGAGTTTGAAGAAAATACCGATTTAAATATTGCACTCATTATTAGAAAAAAAATGCCATTGCGTGAAGTTTCAGTTTTGCATTTTAACCTGAAAGATGTCATTGAACGTAAAGTGAAGCAAGATATTGAGCTACAACCGCTCGACGAAATTATTACTTTTCAGTTATATTCCCGGCACCGAGCATTATCGCTGGATCAGGAAATTGATGAATTGAAAGATTACAAAAAGGATCTGGCTAAAATTGAGCAGTTTCAGCAGGAACAGGGCTATGCTGGTTTGCTGGAAACGGCAGAAAAAAATAAGCAGCGTCGTGAACTGGAAGAATTGATTAAGCAGGATAATATTCGAACCAAAGCACTTTATCATATTGTTAAACGATTAAGAGAACAGACTTCTGATGGGCGCCTGGTTAAGGTGGTGGATATCAGGGGTAATGTCAGGTTTCCGGGGTCTTATCCGTTATCTGAAAATATGAATATCAGAGATCTTATTTTACTTGCAGGTGGCTTAAAAGAGGCTTCTTATCTCGGCGGAGCTGAAGTCACTCGAAGAGATTTGTCGGATCGTGAAACCGCAAGTATTGAACATATCAATGTGGTGTTAGCTGAAGAGTTGATGGGCAGCAGCTCATTTGAGTTGCAATCTAAAGATAAACTGGCTGTTTACGCTACTCCAGAGTATCGAGAGAATTTGAGTATTGTACTCGAAGGTGAAGTACGTTTTCCAGGTGAATATGACTTCCGGCGCGGTGAAACTTTAACCCAGGTGGTTGCGCGTGCAGGAGGATTTACTGCGATGGCACACATTAATGCAGCCGTTTTTACTCGTAGAGATTTACGATTACAGGAAGCCAAACGTTTAAAAGAGTTACGAGAGAGAATGAAAGCTGATATTGCTGCCAGTGATCTGGAAGAAGCGGCCGCGGGAAAAGGTGGCTCTTCGGTAAGTAATTCAGAACAATTATTGAATGCTTTATCTGAATCAGAAGCAGTAGGACGGCTGGTTATTTCATTGCAAAGCATAGTTAATTCAGAAATAGATGATATCCAGCTTAAAGATGGTGACCGCCTGATTATTCCCAGCTATCGTCAGGAGATCTCAGTCCTGGGAGAGGTTCAGCATTCAACTTCTCACCTGTTTAATGAACAATGGACATTGGAAGATTATCTGGAAAAAAGTGGTGGTTTAACCAAACGGGCTGATGATGATCGTATTTATGTGGTCAAAGCCGATGGTTCGGTTTTCTTGCCCACTCAAAGTGGCTGGTTAACCCATCAGAATAAAATGCTCAGTCCCGGGGACACCATAGTTGTGCCGTTAGATGCTGAACGTATGAAAACTTTGACTTTGTGGACCAGTGTTACTCAGATTATTTATCAGATGGCAATCGGTGTTGCTGCGATAAAAGCATTATAGAAGTTGGTTTATTGGAATCATGTTTTGTATCTTAGTGACCGCTTATCTAACGATTTTTACAGATATACTTATTTTCGTTGGCAATGATGGTTAATTCTGTTCGTATTGCTTATTTCTGCCTGGGTTTGGGGTTGATGTTTTCAATGTCATTGTTTGCCGAGCCCTGGGTTGATACTCGAGATGCTTTACTAAGAGCGGATATAGAGCTTTTATCAGACATAGGGTTGATTAACCAGCCGATGACCACTTACCCAATGATGTGGTCAGGCATTATTAAAGATATTGATAATCTGGAGACTAAGAATATCCCATTTGAATATCGAGATGTATTCTGGCGAGTCAAAAAGAAAGCTCGCAAGGC
>JADGFG010000087.1 GCA_016743995.1 Kangiellaceae bacterium
TCGCTATACGAAGTATTCTCATTAAAGCTGACATGTTTTGCATTTTCCGTAGTTATGGCTGGTAGCTTATTTCCGCAAGAAAGGTTAAGTGTTAATTCACCTGGCATTATTTCACCTATTACTTAAGCGATAGTTCCAGCAAAAACTGAATCTCTATCTCTTTAGTTAAATTATATTGAGAAGAGATAATATTCTCCATATTTAGCTGGATAGCTTACCCGGTTCCAGGTGTTATTTTTTAGGAATCAGTCGAATAATCGTTTTACCTATTATTTTGTTGTTTAATAATTCAACGTTCACTGACACTTTCTTCAACAAATCCAACCAACTTTACAAATCCTTTAAAGAGCTAACAATTGTTACTCTTCTATTGGCTCTCTATTAATTCATCCTTCAAAAATAAGAAGCACCAAAAACAACCATAAACAGCACCAATTTGAAGATGGTCAAACCGTCTGGAGAGCATTACATGACTCGAGGGAAACCAGAGCAATAAAGCTTGGTAGAAAAAAGAAAGGTGCCGACTTTGCTGGTGCACTGATACTTGAAAAATCAAAATATGATAGCAAATAAAAAGGTGAACCGTTTAACTGTTTATATTCTTTTAACAAAACCGCACAACAAATTGAGGGGTTCAAAAACCCATAATCACGTTTGTTATCAAGTTAATACCAATCGTTAATATTTTTATAGTTAAAAAAAAAAGCGAACCTTTCGATTCGCTTTTCTGGTTTTCATCTCACGTTAACCAACCTGATTATCGGCTACTACTCGCGATCTATTTTTTAACGATAATCTTCCGGAGAAGGACAAGAACACATCAGGTTTCTGTCGCCGTACACATCATCAATTCTGTTGACAGTTGGCCAGAATTTGTTATCCACCTGACCTTCCACCGGATAAGCACCTTCCTGAATTGAGTAAGGTTTGTTCCAGTTAAGCAAATCAAATTGCGTGTGCGGCGCATTAGTCATCGGATTGTTATCTGCTGGCCATTCACCACTGGCTACTTTTTCGATTTCCTGTTTAATTGAAACCATTGCATTGGCAAATCGATCAATCTCGCAAAGAGACTCACTTTCTGTTGGTTCGATCATTAATGTACCCGCTACCGGAAATGACATGGTAGGCGCATGAAAACCGTAGTCCATTAAACGTTTTGCAATATCAACTTCTGTGATGCCCGTTTCTGCTTTTAATGGGCGTAAGTCAACAATACATTCGTGACCAACTTTGTCGTTTCTGCCGCGATAGAGAATAGGATAGTGTTCACTGAGTTTTTGTGTCAGGTAATTGGCATTTAACAATGCCATCTGGGTAGAACGTTCCAGTCCTTCTCGACCTAGCATAGCCACATACATCCAGGAAACAGGCAATACACCAGCGCTACCAAATGGCGCGGCAGAAACCGCACCGTTACCTTCGATTGTGGTAGTCAGTTTATTTACTGTATGATTCGGTAAAAACGGAACCAGATGTTTTTTAACGCCAATTGGACCAACCCCTGGTCCGCCGCCACCATGTGGAATAGCAAATGTTTTATGCAGGTTAAGATGAGATACATCAGAACCCATTAAACCCGGAGAGGTAATCGCCACCTGGGCATTCATGTTGGCGCCATCCATATAAACCTGACCACCATGCTGATGGACCAAATCACAGATATCTATAATTGTTTCTTCAAAAACACCATGTGTTGATGGGTAGGTAACCATCAAACAAGACAGGTTTTCTGAAACTTCTTCTGCTTTTGCTTTGAGGTCGGCAAAATCAACGTTGCCCTGCTCATCACAATTAACAATAACGACTTTCATATTGGCCATTTGTGCGCTGGCAGGATTGGTACCGTGAGCAGAGCTGGGAATCAAACAGATGTTACGATGCCCTTCGTTACGGCTTTCGTGATATTTTTTAATGGCGAGTAACCCAGCGTACTCGCCTTGTGCCCCCGAATTGGGCTGTACGGTAACGGCATCATAACCAGTGATTTCAGCAAGCCAGGCTTCCAGCTCCGCGATCATTTTCTGATAACCTGCTGACTGATCATTGGGAACAAATGGATGAATTTTTGCAAAACCCGGCCAGGTGATTGGTAGCATTTCAGAGGTTGCATTTAACTTCATAGTACAGCTTCCCAGCGCGATCATTGCGTGGGTTAAGGATAAATCTTTGTTTTCCAGCTGCTTTAAATAACGCAACATTTCGGTTTCTGAATGATGAGAATTAAAAACTGAATGCGTCAGTATTTCAGAAGTTCGCTTAAGAGAACCAGCAAATGAATCAGTTTCTGCCACCAGTTGATCCAGTGCGGTAAAGTCTAATGTCGAATCATCACCAGAAATAATCAGATAAAGAGACTGCAGATCTTTCTGAGTGGTGGTTTCATCAATACTTAAACCCAGTTGTTCTTCAGCATCAATTCGTAAATTAACTTCTGCTTTAAGTGCTCGCTCTACAATTTCCTTTTGTTTGCCAGCAGTGTTAATGGTTAAGGTATCAAAGAATGTAGCATTAGCTAATTCAACATCTTTGTTTTTTAGTGCCTGCGCCAGAATAGCTGTCTGTCGATTAATACGAGTCGCAATTCGATTTAGTCCTTCTGGCCCATGATATACAGCATAAAATGCAGCTATATTAGCCAGTAAAACCTGAGCGGTACAAATATTTGAGGTGGCTTTTTCTCTTCTGATATGTTGCTCACGCGTTTGCATGGCCATACGATAAGCCGGACGTTCATTTGCATCAATTGAAACACCAATAATTCTACCAGGCATTGCTCTTTTATGTTTTTCTCTGGTTGCAAAAAATGCGGCATGAGGACCACCAAAACCAACTGGCACACCAAAACGTTGTGAAGAACCCAGTACGATATCTGCGCCCATTTCACCAGGAGACTTCAGCATTACCAGGCTCATGATATCTGCACCGACTGCGACAATCGCTTTGTTGGCCTGCAATGCTTCAATAATGGGTTGTAAGTCGACAACTTCTCCGGTGCGATCGGTATATTGAATGAAGGCACCAAATACATTGTGGCTGGCTGCATCTTTGGCCTGACCAAAAATAAGTTCAAATCCGTAATGCTCTGCTCGAGTTTTAATCACGTCGATGGTTTGCGGAAAGGCATTTTCGTCCACGAAAAAATGATTACATTTTTTATTTTTAGAAACTCGCTGAGCCATGGCCATGGCTTCTGCAGCAGCAGTTGCCTCATCCAGTAGAGATGCGCTGGCAAGCTCCATTCCAGTCAGGTCCAGTGTCATTTGCTGGTAGGTAATAATGGCTTCCAGTCTTCCCTGAGCAATTTCGGGCTGATAAGGCGTATATGCGGTGTACCAGCCTGGATTTTCCAGTACGTTGCGTAAAATAACCGTAGGAGTTTTAGCCGGGTAATAACCCATACCAATATAAGAATTGAAAACTTTATTCATTGCAGCATAGCCAGCAATATCATCTAGCGCCTGTTGCTCGCTTCTGGCTGAGGGTATTGTAATTTCAGATTTTAATCTGATTTTATTGGGTACGGTCTGCTCAACCAGCTCATCAAGAGATGATAAACCCAGACTTTCTAACATCAGCTGAGTTTCATTCAAGTCAGGCCCGATATGGCGCTGAGTAAATTCCTGGTGGTCAGATAATTCTTGCAATGTATGTTTCATATTTATTCTCTGGTTTAGAATCTGATTTCAGGTACTTGATTTCAGGTACTTGATTTCAGGCACTTGCTCTTACCTGGCTTTTGTAGACAGAGCTATATTTTATAGAGAGCGCTTTCAACAGTAAAAACGGAAAAAGCCCCGACAAAAGCCGAGGCCAACATTGATGTCCGCTGCCTGCTGTATAATTGTCAAATCAGGCAGTTATTCGATACAAAACTGTCAGTTACTCTTCGATTTCAGTGGCATATGCTTCTGCGTCTAGCAGACCATCAAGTTCTGAAATTTCTGAAGGTTTTATTTTAAACATCCAGCCATCGTCATAAGGAGAGGCATTAACCGTTTCCGGCGCATCATCTAATGCTTCGTTTATTGCAATAATAGTGCCTGATACAGGCGCAATAATGTCTGACGCTGCTTTAACTGACTCAACCACAGCCATCTCATCATCAAGCGAAACTTCGCTATCAATATCAGGTAACTCAACAAAAACGACATCGCCCAGTAACTCCTGAGCGTGATGTGTAATTCCGACAGTTACCGAACCATCATCTTCTAAGCGAACCCACTCATGAGAGCTAACATATTTTAATTCACTCGGTACATTGCTCATCTATCTTTCCTCGATTTTATTACTTAAATGCTTTAATTTACTTAACTTAAAAATGCCGCAGCTAAATTTTTGCGCGCTATTCTACACTAATGCTTCGCCTTTGCGAACAAAACAAGGCTTAACCACTTTGGCGGGAACCAGCTTTCCTCTGATTTCCAGCATGACCTGCTCTCCCGTTGCTTTAGGTACTCGGGCCATACCAATACTCTGTTTTAATGTCGGTGACATGGTACCACTGGTGGTTTCTCCTTCTCCAATCCCTTCAACAACCACTTTCATGTGTGAGCGAATAACACCTTTACCTTCTAGTACCAGGCCAACCAGTTTATTAGCAACACCTGCTTCTTTTTGAGCGAGTAATGCCTGTTTACCAATAAAATCACGATCTTCTGGTTTCCAGGTAATGGTCCAGGCCATATTGGCTTCTAATGGAGAAACGGTTTCATCCATGTCATTACCATACAGGTTCATACCGGCTTCCAGTCGTAACGTATCGCGCGCGCCCAGACCACAAGGCTTAACACCTGCAGCAACCAGCTTATTCCAGAAGTTAGCAGTTTCTGCAACAGGCACCATAATTTCATAACCATCTTCACCGGTATATCCGGTCCTGGCAATAAAGTAACCTTCAGTATCTGCGGCAACAAACACTTGTAAACCTTCAACAGCCTGCTGCTGAGCAGAGCTGAGTACGCTGTTGGTTTTTTCAATGGCTTCAGGACCCTGAACTGCCAGCATGGCAAAATCATTATTTTCACTGATAGTGACCGAAAAACTTTCAGCCTGGGTAGCCATCCACGCCAGATCTTTGTCTCGGGTTGATGCATTAACAACCACTCGATAATTAGTCTCATTAATAAAATAAACGATAAGATCGTCAATTACGCCGCCTTTTTCGTTTAACATGCCGCTATAAAGCGCTTTTCCGCTTTCAGTTAATTTAGCAACATCATTGGCTAGTAATTTCTGTAAGAAAGCTTTGGCATCATCTCCAGTCACGTCAACAATAGTCATATGAGACACGTCAAACATACCTGCACTTTGACGAACCGTATGATGCTCTTCCAGTTGCGAACCATAGTGAAGTGGCATATCCCAGCCGCCAAAATCAACAATTTTAGCGCCAGCCTGATTGTGACAATCAAAGAAAGGTGTTTGCTTACCCATTATTTGCGAATCCCGATAAAAGATAGAGGTATTAAATAGATGGCGAATTATACAGATCAACGATAAGGATTAGAACTTAAAATTATTAGATTTATACGGAAATTGAACTTAACAGGTCTGAATTCACTGGCCCAGTAATATTAAAAACAGTTACATAAATAAAAGAGGATTATTGGCAATACCAACAGATAGAACAGGGCTACAAACACGGAAACAAGCCGTAAACTTACAATTATTACCACTCGTTATCTATTAAGTTATTGCTGATTAATTAGCCCGGATTTACAGTTTTTATTGGTACAAACAGCAATTGCTCCGACCAGTGTTATACCCAGACTCCCTGGAGATACAGGTTTCAGCTGGAAATACGGGTTTCAGAAATTCACGGAATACAATTACCATTGCCAATAGCGCCTGTAATCATCAGACTCTCGAACCAGCCTGATTGCCCGATTAATTTGCTCAATCGTTTCTTTCTTTACCGTTTTCTTGCTAAACATCAGCGAAACATCAGCTTTGTTAACAATGACCTTATGTCGCTGCATTAATTGATCAACACCCATGATTCGTGCGGAATAGGCAAAGATAAGGGGGTCATCAAAAAAGCCATCGACTTCACCCTTGATCAATGCCTTATAGCTTTCACTACTGCGTTCGTAAATTTTAAAATTTTGCGAGAACTCTGGGTTATTGATTAATTTGTCCAGATTGGGCCCATAATAATTAGCTCTGGTTATAGCTAAGACAAAACCCTGTTTAAACAGCTGTCGCAAATTTTTCTGTTTAAACTGCTCTGATTTCCTGACCAATATATATAAAGCAAAGGTTTCCGGCCTGTAAGGAATAGAAAAGTGAGCATATTGATTTCGTGCCGGGGTAATAGTGGCGTTTCCAATCAGATCAAACTTGCCCGTTTTAATCCCCTGGATCAGCTCAACCCAGGTATCCTCTCTGTAATCAAACTGACAATTCGCTTTGTTTGCAATCGCCTGGTATAAGTCATATTGAAGGCCAAACATTTTACCTTGAAGATCTCGCCCGATATAAGGAGGCCAGGAGGTCCACCCCAGCTTTAATCGACATTGATTAGCCAATAATTCCTGTGCCATTATATCCATTGAAACTAAATGAGTAACAATCAGATTAACAACAACAAACAGTACCAGCAGATAACGCTTTAATTGAACAAACATATTCCTACTGAACAATATTTTACAGTTCAGATTAAGTCTAGTTGTTAAACCGAATCAATGCCTGTTTTCCCTCGAGGTAAAGTAAAAACCGCTGTTTTGTCGTATTTTAAATTCTCTGCTTAATGTAAATATTACACTTAACAAATTTTGTATGGCCTGTTATTTTTGACCTGTATCACAAAATTTGTATATTCCTATCTGCAAAAAATATAATAACAAGATAAAAAAATTAAACATAACAAACAATTGCAATAAGAGGTAACTGGCAATGAACTTGACTAACAAGCGAATAATCAGCACATGTTTTAGTGCGCTTTTATTCTCATCTTTTGCTCCAGCCATCCAGGCTGATTCTGACGACGATGATTATCCCAACGAAACGGCAACCCAGATTAAGCTGGAAACAGCACTGGAACATATTAACCTGACAAAAGCCACAGAATACTATGTGGATCTCGAAGACGACGCAGAAACCCTGGTCATCAGTTTTGCACAAGGTGTGGCTGGTGATGCATTAGGTGACCCTGATATTTATGTCAGACACGAAAAACACGCTTCACCGCAAAAATTTGACTGTATCTCTTATAACGGTACTAACAGCAATGAATACTGCATCATTGATGAACCAGAAGATGGGCGTTACTATATTTATGTTGACGCTTTTGAAGGCTCTGCAGTAAAAGATGCAACTTTATGGGCTTCTACAAAATTATTTCCTGGAAACGAAACCTGTGAAGATGGTGCCGTTATACGAGGTCAGGCAATGAATGAAGATGACCTGGAAGCCGCCTGTGATATCATTGATGAAACTCACCAGATTTTCTTCAACATGTTTAAAACGGTTAGTCCCGCTTCTATGGATCCCGTTGTTGGTGATTTAAATACTAAAACGGGTATTAATATTTTATCCAGTATTTCAAACGGTGCACAGTGGACAGATTATCTGACCAGTGGCGATAACAGTTCTGGTATTTATTATGAAACAGCACCAACAGAGTTTTACCATCGCTCTACCATCTGGACATTTAACCCATTAGAGTGGACTGGCGGAAGAACGGTTTATCGCTCTTTAGGTCATGAGTACATTCATGCATTAGATGGACGTTATAACAAAGAAGGTGGATATAACAGAGCGACTGGTTGGTGGTCTGAAGGACTGGGAGAATATTTAGGTTCTTTCCATAATTTACCTTATGAAAGATTTGAAACAACAATCTCTTCAACGCAATATACACTGGCACAAATATTCGATCAGCATAATAACGCTGGCGTACCAAGCCCTTATTCATGGGGACAACTGGCGGTTGCTTTCTTTATTGAAGAGCATCCTCAGGAAGTCAATAACATGGTTGGCTATATGCGTGCCGGAAACTGGACAGCCTGGTCAGAGTTATTAAATACCTGGTCTGTGACCTATCAGGATGAATTTGCCGTATGGACAGCCAGTAAACCAAGACAACAATTTGAAAATAGTGCCAAAACGATTAAGCTGGGAGAATACAAACTGGTTGAAGGTCGCGGTGGCTGGTTATATTCTGTTGAAGTACCCGCAGGAACCGACTCGTTAACTGTTGCAACCACTGGTGGCAGCGGTGACATTGAGTTAATGGTTAGCGCTGGATCCGTACCTCACTGGAGCTTTGACATTAAGCCAGATTGCGCTCCTTATGCTGAAGGCAATGAAGAAGTTTGTACTTTTACCGATATTAAACCAGGAACTTATTATATAACACTGGATTCTTATTGGTCCGGTAGCGATATTCTTGATTTGTATCTGACGGCTTGTACGGGTAAAGATTGTAGTGTGAAAACACCAGCAGCCAAACCTCTGGAAGAGGTTGTTGCACCTGTACTTCCCGGTAAATCGCTGGATAAAACATTTCAAAGCTGTGATATGGTTACGTCATATACTTCAGGCAGCAGTAGAAACACGAATGTTTCAATCACTAATACAACAACCGAGAATATAAAAGTGTACTGGGTTTATGGTGCACAAAGTAGAATCTATCTGGAAAGAGTCTACGCAGAAATTGCACCAGGCGATACTTACAACGCAAAAGAGTTCTGGGCTGTGAAAGACCGTCTGGCCATTACCGACCAGAATGACAAATGTTTAGCTGTTGGCGAAATTAGTCGTAGTGATAACCACTTTACATTTAGTGGTGCTGTAGCAAAATAAGCATACTTACTTCAATTAGCAGATGAAAAGGTCTGTGTAAAAAGCCTGAATTTATTTCAGGCTTTTTTTTGAGTTCGGCATGGTAAGATAATTTTATTCCGCACATTCGCACATTCATGCGTATAACGGACTATTAACAAACCTTTTTTTATTATAAAAATCGTAATTAAAAAATTCTTTTTTATAAAAACTCTATACAAAATCTTTGCTCCTTTAGTGGCTGTACTACAATCTGAATGATCAGCATAATAATTCGCTCGAAGACTCAAGTCGATTTAATCACCCCTTTTCGAGCAATGTTCTTTTCTTTACTGCAGTCTGGCAGTCGTATTACGCAGGGAACAATGAAGAATCTGACAATTTTTTCTCATATTTATCTTCTTTTCTGTCTGATTATTTTCATTCACACACCTGGTTGTATTGCTTTTTCTGCAGATCAGAAACTCTCCAGTATTGACACGCAAATTGAAACGATTCGCTCCCGGCTGGCTAAAGATCCACAGAACACGATAAAAACTATCTCGCAATTCAAAAAAACCTACTCAGGACAACTTAGTCCACTTCAGCTGGTCAACCTGTTATCAGCTGAAGCCTGGGCTTATATGTACACCAATAACTTTAGCAAGGCGATGGAATCAATTAACAAAGCGGAGGCTGTCGCCAGACAAAGCAAGGATAAACTGCATCTCTGGAAAGTAGATAATGCCAAAGGCATGATCTTCTGGCAAATGGAGTTAGGCCAGGAGTCTCTAAAATATCATTTGCGATCTTACGAATATTTTAAACACGACCTGGATAATGAACTGAGAAATCGCAGCGAAAATAATATTGGTTATGCTTCCGTCCATCTTGGCTTTTATAACGAAGCACTACCTTATCTAAACCGTGGGCTAAAACGCGCGCTCAAAATTAAAAATCCCAGGCTAATTGCGATAGGGTATAATAATCTTGGTGAAGCCCACTATGGTCTCAAAAACTACGATAAAGCATTTGAGCTTCATCAAAAGGCCTTAGACATTCGGTTGTCAGAAAACCTTAAATTTCATAGTTCTTTTTCTTATCATAATCTCGCACTAATTTATCAACAAAGAAAACAATATAAAAAAGCGGTTAATTATTTACAAAAAGCAATCAGCATACGAAATGACAATAATCACATTAAAGGAAAATTAACCAGCCAGGTTGCACTAGCCCGGGTTTACCAGGATAGCAGTCAGCCTGAAAAGTTAAACGCGCTACTGGTAAGAGTGGTAAGAAATGCTCTCAAAGAGAAAAAGTATGTGATATTGGCAGATGCTTATGAACTACAACGAACACTCTATCAATCTAACAAGCAGTTCGAACAGGCACTGATTGCATCTCTTAACTACCAACAAGCTATAAATAGCATTCAAAGTCGACAAACAGATGCTCACCTGACCAGTTATCTGACCCAAAGTGATACGGTAATGAAAGAATTGAACATTCTTGATCTGGAAAAAACCAATGAGATTCAAACGGTAAAATTTCAAGCCGAAAGACAAAAAACAAATATCACAATATTGGCGTCGCTAATTGTCATCGTTATTCTCACTATTTTTCTATGGGTGATCTATTTAAAACGACGAAAAATTGAGTCTATTAATCAACAATTGTCCACGACCTTAGCGGACTTAAAACATACACAAAATTTACTAATTAAATCAGAGCAAATGTCAGCGTTGAGCACTCTGGTTGCAGGTATAGCCCATCAGATGAATACTCCGCTTGGTGTCTCTTTAACGGCAATGACTCACCTGAAAGAGGAAGTTAACGAAATTACAGAAATGATGGCTGCAGGTGAAATACCAGAGGAAAAATTTATGGGCTTTCTTGCTTCACTCTACCAGGAATGTGATCTGGTGATTAAAACCACTAACCGAGCATCGGAGCTGGTTAAACAATTTAAAACCATCTCAACCAAACTGGAGGGTGAAATCAAGCAGAACTTTGAGGTGATCAAGTTTCTGATCGAACAGACTGATTTAATTAGAAAAAAATGTGGTCTCAAAAAAATTAAAATTGATATTCATGGTAGTCAGGTCAGTATCAAAAATTACCCCGATGCACTCAATAAGGTGTTAACCCAACTGATGAAAAATTCAATTGAACATGGGTTTACAGATATCATTGACCCAGTCATTGACATTGAGGTTAGAAATACAAAAGAGCATATCGATATCATCTATCAGGATAATGGAAAAGGAATCGATAAGAGTAAGCTCAGTAAAGTATTCAATCCATTTTACAAAACTAACATGGGTACAGAAAACCTGGGAATTGGATTAAGTGTCGCTCATAACTTTGTCGTGCAACTCATGCAGGGTAGTATTACCTGCGAAATTACCGAACAGGGTGGAACCCAGTTTAAAATTACACTTCCCCACAAAATTGAAGAAATTCAAATCTGACCAGTCATAATATTAAAGCGAGTGTCTAAACCGATGATCTAAAGCGATTATCTGCCAGATTATATCTCAAACTTAAATACGACCGCTTATAGATAATTGAAAACGAGTTAACTGAGAAAAGCTCCTTTAATGCCATCAAATATATACTGTACCGCCAGAGCTGAAAGCAGTACCCCCAGTATTCTGGTAATCGCGTTAGCCACCGTTTGTCCTAACCAGTCTATTATTTTGCTCGCTGCAAAAAGAATAAATACAGTAGACAGCAAAGTCACCAGCATTGCACCAAGAACAACAGATTGCGCCTGCGTATTACCTTCGTAGGTACTCATCAGTAGCAAAATAGAGGTAATACTGCCAGGCCCCGCCAGAAAAGGGATAGCCATTGGAAAAACCGAAATATCATCATATTCTTCGTCGGGGTGCACTTCTACGTTATCTTCATGCTCGTGAACCAGGCCCTCAGATTTTTTCTCACGGCGCTCTGTTCGCTTCTCAAAGACCATTTCCAATGCAATAATCAAAAGCAACAGGCCACCTGCTGCCTTAAATGCCATCATGGAGATACCCAGCGAAGTCAATACGCCATTACCCACAAAGGCAAACATTAACAAGATGATGGTGCCGGTAATCACTGATTTTATGATCATTCGTCCACGAAAACGGGTACTGGCACCCTCGGTCATTACCGCAAATATCGGTGCAATTCCCAGAGGATCGATAACCACAAAAAAGGTAACAAAAGTGCCTATAAAAAGTTCGTACATCTATATAATCCCCAAAATACGTTGCTCAGAAATACTATCATCGAGTGTTCGTTTCGCTGATATCAGCAGCTCTGAGCAATAAAGTATTATAATTATGATATAATTTTGCTTAATTATCTAATCGGTCTGAATAATCACACTCAAAAGGTTTGGCTATTCTATAACATAACGAGATGCGCCTGAAGTCATATGAATACAAAATCAACTCAATCAGAAAAAGGCTACATTTTCTCCAAAAAAAATAAAGTCTCGGTGTGGGTTTCACAAGCTCCCTATATAGACATACCCGACGAATACTTTGAAGAAAGCTACAGTAAAAATAATACTCGTGCCAAAAATCGCTGGTCTGATAACTTTAAAATTCGCTATTTCAAACCGGAACTAATGGAAACCAACGGTGCTCATGAAGGCACAGTAGATATTAAGAAAGCCGCTGGAGAGTGTTCTTTTTCTACCTCTTTTATGCCAGTTTTAATGAGTAAAGCCAAAAAAAAGAATCTGCAAGAAATCACCTGGATTGTGTTGCTCTTTGAACATGAATACAGTCTCAAACTGGCTGGCGTGGAAAAAGATGAGTACCTGACTTTTTTAGGTGCTTTTGATTATGATGACGATTCAGACAGTTTTTATGAGGTTGATGAATAAAGATTCTTTTTCTGATAATAGCTGTAAAATTCCAGACTTCTAGCCTTCAAATATCGCAGAGTAAAATAATCAGGACTATAATTGTAGATACTCTCTTTTAAAGAACTCTCATTGAAAACTTGAGAAGATGCTTCTGATGGACTCTACAAGCCTGTCAACTATTGCTGTTTCTATTATTATGCTTTCGCTTTCGGGATGCGGTAACAATACTAATACCGATGATAATGGTGGTTCAGTTACATATACAGGCACGTTATCTCTTAACCTGACCGATGCATCGATTGACACTGCCAATGCTGTTGTTGTGAAATTTGATGCGGTCGAAATTAAACCAAAACAGGATCCGAGCTTTCAGATTAATTTTACCCAGCAACAATCCATTGATTTATATCAACTGCAAAATGGAGAATCAGTACCTTTACTGCAAAGTTATTCGCTACCTGCAGGAGAGTATAACTGGATCCGGTTAGCAGTGGATGCCGATCAAAATGAAATGGATTCTTATATCAGCTTTGATAATGGAAGCACTTATTCTTTATACATTCCCAGCGGAAGTCAGACTGGATTAAAATTCAATCGAAACTTCACCGTTCCTGTTGGTGGAGTCATCAGCTTCATGATAGATTTTGACTTGCGTAAGTCTATATTACCTCCCTCGGGCCAGGCTACAGATTATCGATTAAACCCCTCATTAAGAATTGAAAACCTGAATGAAACTGGCAATATTGCAGGCTACATTCTGGCAAATACAGTCAATTCTTCAGATTGTGCAACCGGCCTGGCTTTGTATTTGTATAAAGGAATAAATGCAGCTACTGACGATGAAGGCAGCCCCACACCACCAGTCACTTCATCCATACCCGTTTACGATAATGTGAACGATCGTTATCACTATAAAATCAGTTATATACCAGAAGGTCAGTATACTGTTGCTGTTACCTGTGATGCAGAGAATGATGGTCCAGTAACAGATGAATCCGTTATGGACTGGTCCAGTTTAATCCAGAAAAATATTGATGTGGTTACTAATAATACGGTTTTACTAAACTTCTAATCGTCTGATATCATGAATAAACTTAATAAACATAGCCAGACCATAAAATCAGAGCGAGTAATTTCGACAGATATTGCTCGCTCTGATAAATTATTTAGTGAGTAATAGCTGGTAATGAAGAAATATAGCTGGTTACCTGACCACGCCCTCCACTATCCAGACAATAAGAAAACGAAATTTTCTTATCTGACTGCGCCGCACTGGTTAATAACGTATGCACTCGATTAAAATCGTAAATGATGGAGGTAAACTGAATCTGAATAAAAATAGAAACAATGACTAAAAAAAATCGTCATCTCGCGCCAGGATATGACTTTGTTTTCGCTTATGAATCCTATATAGTAAAACTTACTCTATAAAATGGACAAATAATATGCGCCTGCTAACACTAGTACTTTCTTCTATAATATCCTCCACGGGATTTGCCAGCTCCATTAATCCAGACAAGCCTGATAACGGGTTAATCAGCCTAAAAAGCTCACATAGTGTGACAGAAACCGCGAATCGATTCGAGAAGTTAGTGCTTGCCAAAAAATTTACTATTTTTAGTCGAATTAACCATACAGAAAATGCAAAAAATATTGGGGAAGTAATAGAACCGACAGAATTAATCATATTTGGTAAACCTAAAATTGGAAGTCAGCTTATGCAGTGTAATCAGATGGTCGCCATTGACTTGCCCCTGAAAATACTTTTTACAAAAGATAACAAGGGGCAGACCTGGATAACTTATAACGACCCGTCGTATTTGAATAAACGATACAACCTGAAAGGCTGTCAGCAATTACTTGATAAAATGTCTGACGCATTACAAAAGCTAACAAAAAAAGTCAGCTAACTCCTGGCTTCCCTGAGAAACATTCAAAACAATCGAGTTTTTTTACAAAAAACATCCATAAAATTTCATTTGCCTTGTTGCTTTAAATGACAAAGCAAATGAAAATCTCTTGCGATTAAATTATAAAAATATAAAGAGAAACTCAATTATGGGCCATATTACCAACTGGATAGAAAGTACGGCAATTAATTCCAGGGTATTAAATAACAACCCTGTCTCAGCAGAAGAGAGGAACCAGGACCGAAAAATAGCAGAAGAATTTAATTCAAAAGCAGCCTCCACCCTGTATAAAACAGCATCATTTTTACCTCAAGCTTTTTTGGGCATTAAAGATAATAAACTAGTCGTTAAAACCTGTATTTCTGGGCTAGCTAGAAAAGACATATTTTCTAATAAAAATTTATCTGACACTAAAACATCGATCATACATCAACTCAAAGCCGGTTGTGAACACTCTAAGATAAGTGACGAAATTGGCGTCACTTTGATAAAAACGATTTCAAAAACAGATAATGGAAAGATTTTAAAATCAAAGGATAATTTGAAAAAACAACAAGCAGATCTCTCTGTTAAAAGTAGCACTTTACTGAAAGAACAGAATATTAAAGAAGCTAAACTCTCAAACATACTATCAATAAAACCTTATGTGAATGATAAGGATAATATTAATTTTACCATGCTTATACTGAATAACACTTACTTCTCAGGTGATGTTCCTCCTATTAAAAATGGCAAATACTCTTTTCCAGTTCACCATTTCTCTAATGAAGTGCTAACATTTGAAAGAATTGATAATAAGATCATCGCCAAAAGACAGGTCCCTTTTAAAGAAGACAGTTACCTGAACATTGCACACAGAATATCAAATGAGAATATTGATGTTTTTATTGAAAAAGACAATGAAGCAAATCCACCCGAATCAAATCTCTATTTTATGAAAACCTTGTGCGAGGCAGATGATACAGCCTCTCTTCGTGACCAGATTGATAATTTTATTAATGAAACTAATGATGCCGAGGACTATCATAAAATACTATTTAAATACCTGTGTACTTTTATCTTATTCGGCGTATTTATTCAATGGGCTTATTCGGTCTATTCCGATAAAGATATTTCTCTAGAGTGAGATATAATTCAAAGTTCAAAGAATAAAGACCATTTATATTGGTTTCTGAATGAATTAACTTTCATTTGTATCACATATTCGTAATACTGAAAAATTAATAATATAAAATCAACACGAAGGTCACTATGGAATTATTATTACTCAGCTTCATATTTTTTACTGCCTGTTTAATTACTTTTAAACCCGAAAAAGAAAAATTGGCGAACCGCTGTCTGGGCATCTGTATTGCGGCCAGTATTGCAATCTGGCTACTCGCCACATGGGAAATGTTAGTGCCTGCTGGTAATATATAAGGAGAATATAATGAACGAATCAATACTTAATCGAACGATTACCATCGCGTCATTGTTTCTTATCTTAGTCCCCGTAGGCATTGCCTGTATCGTGCTCGGCTATGGATTAGGAGACAATCCCTGTATATTATGCTGGCAGGAACGGACTGCAATTATTATTGCTTCACTGATTGGCCTTTTTGTCAGTCGGTATGGATTTAAACCTCGTTACATTGGTGCACTCATTCTAGTTTCTGTTTACGGGTTATGGGCCGGCCTGAGACATTCTTCTGTTCATCTGATAAAAGATATCGGCCAGGGATACAGCGCAACCGTACTCGGACTACATTTATACTGGTGGGTTTTAATTATATTCGCAGTCATATTAATTTTCCTTGCGCTGATTATCTTTCTACATGGCGACTCGCTAAACAAATTTAACCAGTCTGTTCACTGGAATAAACTTAATAAAATAACAGCTTACCTTTTTTTAGTAATTATGGGCTTTAATATTGTTCAGGCCTTCACGCAAACCGGTCCCATACCATTTTTTGGTCAAAGCGATCCTGTGCATATGTCTTTTAATCCTAAAAATATTATCTGGTCTACCAATCACTGGTCTGCACCAGAGACTTTATCCGCTCGAGGGAAATTTGCCGTGACTCGGCCCGATTTTTACAAAAACAAAATAGTGCAACCTGCCGTTTATAAAAATCAGTCAAGCTTTACTCTAACCAAAATAATTCAGCTGCCAGTCGAAATTACTGGACTGGCTACTGGCGTCAGCTATAACCCAGTTAGCAATATTTACGCTATTATAACTGATAACGGATGGCTTTATTTCTTAAATGATGAGCTAAAGCACATTATCGCTTCAGTTAAAATTGATACTTTATTTTCAGTGGCGTTGTCAAACCTGGCGGGTATCACCTTTGACAGTGAAAATAGTGTTCTGGTCACAGCGGATCACAAAAGCTTCGTTCGGCTTATTTACGATACTAAAGCCAGACTAAAAGACAGTTACCCTCATTTTAGAGAAGGTACTGATGGGGTGCGGGAATTAAAGCGTGGCCGTTTTAGTACAGCACGTATCAGGTATAATTATATAGCAGCCATCACATGGGATAGTTATAGAGAAGAGTACGTAACTGTTTCACTACCAGCTAAAAAACAAAATAACTTTGTTGTTGCAAAGCTAAGTGGTCAAGATTACAAGTTAAATAGCGAGGCTAAAATTACCAATACCAGCAAAGATTATCCAATAATCACTGGTCTTGTTGCTAATGAGAACAACTTATATATGTTAAGTCACAGCACTAACCAGATTCTGATTATGGATCTTGATAACAATGAAGTCAAAAAGTCCTATGACATCAATGCGCCAGAAAATCCTCAGGGATTGACTATTGTTAATCACGGTTTCGTTGTGCTCAACGCAAAACAGGGGAAAAATAGCCTGCATTTCTTTCAATAGACCGCTATACCCCATTTTTCACTCACCCCTACGATTACACAATTTCCCTCGTAACCGTAGGGGGTACTCTCTAGTCAAGGAAATATCTCTGAAACACGGTTCAATTACAATCACTATTGTGTAAATACGAGATTGTTACTAATATTTCAAGATGAATAAAATTTACCTGAGAGCCCTTCAAGGCACAGTACTATCAACTGGCGCACCACTTGGCTGGCTTATCATTAACTATTGCAATGGTTCCGGTATATATCAGGAACTCCAGCAAAACCCTATGTTATACAGCTATATGTTGTTTGGTACCATGGCTGTGTTTATCGGCTTTGGTATTCATGTCGGTCGATACGAACAACTCATCACCTCGCTCGCCTTTAAAGATGCTCTGACTCGCATCTATAATTTGCGTTATTTCAGAGAAAGACTTAAAGACGAAGTCGCCAACTCACACCGATACCATCACCCCCTCTCTTTAATCTACTTTGATCTCGATTTTTTTAAAAAAATAAATGACCAATATGGTCACCCAGCTGGGGACAAAGTACTGCGCAGTATTGCTAATACCATTAAAAAGACCACTCGCATTAATGACGTATTTGCAAGAGTTGGTGGTGAAGAATTTGCAGTATTATTACCCCGTTGTGATCTGGCTAATGCCCGACTCAACGCAGAGCGAATACGGTCATCGGTTGAAAAACTGAACGTTACTTATAATCGGAGCCAGACGATCAACATTACTGTATCAGCAGGCGTAGTCTGTTTAACAGAAAATGAAACGGCCAAAGCGCTCTATGGCCGCGCCGATAAGAACTTATATAGCTCCAAACAGGCTGGACGGAACCAGGTGACAGGATAAACACTTTTTTAAAAACATCAGGAACTTATTGATAATATTGCTTTTTCCTGGATTAACCTGTGCTTTTTATACCACATGGAAAAATTAGTTTCGATCTGACGGTAATTCCCAACTCAAACCTGT
>JADGFG010000302.1 GCA_016743995.1 Kangiellaceae bacterium
GTGTCTTCAGGTTGCGCAGATTGCAGGCTCATTTGAACACGCGCATTTTTGACAACGGGTAACGAATGAGGATTAATTGTATCAATGAAGTTATCTTCTGAACCAGGATTAGGTACATTAAATAATCGGTCGTAGAGTCTGATTTCTGCGGGTTTACTATGGCTGGCTGATACCCAGTGGATGACCCCTTTGGCTTTATAACCTTCGGGATTTTTTCCGAGTGTATTTTCATCACAAGAGCAACGTAGTTCAATAATTTTGCCTGACTCGTCTTTAATGATCTCGTCGCAGGTAATTACGTAGGCGTTTCTGAGTCGCACAGCTTTACCCAGCACCAGACGTTTATACTTTTTGTTGGCAGATTCTCGAAAATCAGCTTCATCAATATAAATTTCTCGACTGAAGTAAATTTTACGGGTACCCATATTTTCATTTTGTGGATGGTTAGGAGCAGAAAATTCTTCGACTTTATCTTCAGGGTAATTAGTCAGAGTTACTTTTAGTGGATGCAATACTGCCATGGCCCTGGGAGCTTTATCACCAAGATCCTCGCGTACAGAGTTTTCCAGCAGGCTCATTTCTACGGTATGTACCTTTTTGGTCACACCGGTTCGGGTAACAAAGTCGCGGATTGCTGCGGCGGTAAAGCCACGTCTACGCATTCCTGAAATCGTTGACATACGGGGATCATCCCAGCCATCAACATGTTTTTCTTCAACTAACTGGTTCAATTTTCGCTTGCTGGTAATTGTGTGTTCAAGGTTAAGGCGAGAAAACTCAATTTGCTGAGGGTGTGTTTTTATCGATATATTATCCAGTACCCAGTCATATAGCGGGCGATGATCTTCAAATTCCAGAGTGCATAAAGAATGGGTGATGCCTTCGATGGCATCAGAAATACAGTGAGTGAAGTCATAAGTAGGATAAATACACCATTGGTCACCTGTTCGAATGTGATGTTGGCGTTTTATCCGATAAATGACCGGATCGCGCATATTCATATTGGGTGAGGCCATATCAATTTTTACCCGTAGAGCCAGGGCGCCATCTTCAAACTCGCCGTTGCGCATTCTGCGAAACAGGTCGATATTTTCAGCGACAGGGCGATCACGGTGTGGGCTGTTTTTGCCGGGTTGAGTCAGGTTTCCTCTATATGCACGCATTTCTTCCGCATTAAGTTCATCAACAAAAGCCAGGTTTTTTTCGATTAACTCTTCGGCATAGGTATATAGCTGTTCAAAGTAATCGGCTGCGTGGCGAATTTCACCTGACCATTGAAAGCCAAGCCATTTTACATCTTCAGCGATGGCTTTGGCATAGGCTTCTTCTTCTTTGGCCGGGTTGGTATCATCAAACCGTAGATTGCATTGTCCCTGATAATCTTCAGCAAACCCAAAATTAATGCAAATAGATTTGGCATGTCCAACATGGAGAAAACCATTAGGCTCGGGTGGGAAGCGAGTCTGTACTGACTGATGTTTACCTGATGCTAAATCTGCGTCGATAATATGTCGGATAAAGTTGTTCGGTTTGCTGGCTTCTGCGCTCATGGCCTGTGTTATCTCTTTAATCAGTCAAAGGTGAAATTTTCGCCAGTCATTACATTTATCATTAATATCAAGATGTTAACACCTTAAATTACAATAATGTAAATGCGTAGTCTGGGAAGTTAATATAAAAATCAATTTTACCTGATACTCAGACAAACTGGAAATAGAGTGTTGCCTGTCTCTCAATTAAAGTAAGGCTCACTTTTGAGAGAGCGCTGAACTATTTTGTTACATTTATAAGAAAATGATCTGAAAAATGTTTAAAATTAAACCATAGACAAATTTATAATAAAAACAACAAGATAAGTTCAGTTTATAAAATCAACCTGATATCTGACTTTTTATCGACATTAACTCCCCCTTTAAAATTTGCTTAATGAACTATATTTATAGGGTATCTAATCTGGTCTGATGAGTGAGTTATGAGAAATTCTAATTATTTACGTCAGGGAAAAAGGCGACAAAATAAGACTTTTTCTGATAGTGAAGTAGGCTTCATGCCAAATGATAAAATTGTAGGTAAAGAAACGCTGGCAAATTTGCTGGATGTTTCGGTAACCAACATAGAGTGCTGGATCCGCGATGGTATGCCGATAGAGCAACGTGGTGATGATTTGCACGACTGGATATTTAACCTGACCGAGGTTAAGTCATGGCAGACTTCAAAAGCAGGATAAGGGTTGAAGGTTAAAGCCTTTTATTGCTCCGTTTCTGGTCGCGGTTATAGTCTGGTTCTTATTGGTTATGGTCAGTTTTGTATGGTAAGGAGTGGGCAGGGTTATTCCTGGTTGATCCCAACTCCCACCACTTCACCTTCTGGTTGCTCACCTTTAACAATGATAATTTCAACTCGCCTGTTGGCGCTTCTACCTTCGGCAGTTGCGTTATCGGCAATGGGTTTGGTATCGGCATAACCGGTTATTACAAATCGGTTTCTGTCTAATACGCTGCTTTTTAACAGTTCTCGGGTGACTGATGCGGCTCGCCCACCTGAAAGTTCCCAGTTAGAGCGGAAATATTCATTATCAATGGGGATGTTGTCGGTGTGTCCGGCGACTCTTATTTCTCCATCGGTATCAGCCAGTATCGTTTCAATTTTCTGGATCACCGGAATAAACTCTGACTCTATGCTGTCGGAGGCTGATGCAAATGAACCTTTTTCTCGGATTCGAATCACGACATAAGCGCCTTTGGCTAACAATTCAACCTGGCCGGCAATAATTTCCTGTTGCAGGTCACCTGCAATCTCCTGGGCTAGTGCTTCTGCTTCAGCCTGAGCTTTGGCTTTTTTAGCGGCTTTTTCTTCTGCGGTTTCTGTTTCTTCAGCAGCCTGCTCTTTGTCAATTCCTTCGCCCTTATTATCTTTTTCGCCAGCACCTTCGCTGGGATCATCTTCGTCGGGCTCATCAAACTCCAGGGTTTCTCTGGTGATATCAATTGTTTGCTGCATGATAGCTTCAATGATCGTCGGTTGAGGTTTTCCTGGAGAGAACTCTTGCGCAATTATGCTGGTACCTTTGGGAATATCTTTCACCTGAACTTGATGCTGAACTCCAAAAGCATGTTTCATGGAGCCTGCTATCTGTTTGAACTTAAGGACATCCATTTCAGAAAAAGAGAGCAACAGCACAAAAAAGCACATTAATAGTGCCATCAGGTCTGCAAAAGTGCCCATGTACTGAGGTAATCCCTCGGGGGGACAATCACACTCTTCTTCGTCGCTCATGCCATTAAACCTTATTCTTCACTAGTCGGACGCTTGCTTTCAGCAAGGTACCCATG
>JADGFG010000303.1 GCA_016743995.1 Kangiellaceae bacterium
TGCTGGAGTCGTCCTGTAGGTGATAGGATAAAACATAGAGATTTATTTTCCATTTTTTTTCTTCTTAATTGAAGGAAGTCTTTGTTTTTGCAGTTGTCGCAGCGGGGCCACGTGTAGCTTAATAATGTGTTTCATTTCAAATTTTATTTCTTTGAGTGCTTTTGGCGGAAAAGAAATAGAGAGCCTGGTTTGTTTAAGGGGGCACGCGTTATTAATATGTTAGATGAAATGCATTTTAATTTCGTAATTATTGCGATAAGAGATGTGTTGTTTATCTGAGAGCGCCATTTTATTTTTTTAATCTTTGCATTCAAATTAAAAAATATCGCGTTCAATAATGATTATTTTTTATATCACAAAATATTAAAGAGAATCATCTCCGCAACAAATCAATTATCATTTTTTTATTTTATCCGGTTTTAATATCGGTAGGATTATTGCGAATTTAATTATGAAGTCAGATAAATTATCTGTGTAATAAAGGAAGTTATTAATCAATTTAACAGAGGATAGCAATATGAATAAAATTAAAAAATTAGCACAAGTTGCAGGGTGTGCTGCGTGGTGTCTGGTTTCCGGGATAAGTGTGAATATTCACGCTCAACAAAATCCGCTTGACCAGACATTGCATTTGTTAGAGCAGGAAAAACTAACAACCAATATCTACAAAGCCTACTTTCCCAGTGAAGCGATAGCACGTAAAACCAGCATTACTTTTCATTCGGAACTGATGGAGTCTCACCTGGACAAAGGATACCTGATCCTTCAGTTAACGGATGAACAAAAAGCATTGTTAAAACCATTTGATTATCGTTTTGAACCTGCGACTGAATACCTCGCGCGCAGAAATATTCGTTTACAGGCAAGCCAGAATCAATTATTAGAATCATCATCGTCTTCCCCAGAGTTAAATATTGCTTCAATACCAGGATATTCCTGTTACGAAACCGTTGAGGAATCTTTTTCTGCAGCGCAGAGTCTGGCAACCAACCATCCTACGCTTGTCAGTTTTATTGATGTGGGGGACTCGTGGGAGAAATCAAATGCGTTAACAGGGCACGATATAAAAGTGCTTAAGCTGACAAACTCAACAGTGACCGGGAAGAAACCCGTGTTATTTATTAATAGTGCTATTCATGCCAGAGAGTATACGACGGCACCGTTAACATTGGCATTTGCCAAATCACTGGTTAATGGTTATGGCACTGATGCCGATTCCTCCTGGTTGTTGGATTATCATGAAATTCATATCATGCTGCAAACCAATCCCGATGGACGAAAAAAAGCAGAAACCGGATTGTCCTGGCGTAAAAATACCAACCAGAATTATTGTGGCAGTACTTCAAATGCGCGTGGAGCAGACCTGAACAGAAATTTTACTTTCAGCTGGAATGTAACTAATGGACAAGGCTCCAGTGGCAACCAGTGCGCTGCGACTTTTCGCGGACCAACTGCCGCGTCGGAACCAGAAATCCAGGCACTTGAAAATTATGTACGATCTATCTTTGTTGATAAACGAGGCCCGGCACCTGGTGACGCAGCACCTGCTGATACCAGTGGTATTCATCTGGATATTCACAGCTACAGTGAATTAATTTTGTGGCCCTGGGGACATACTTCGCAACCTGCACCAAATGCTACTGCATTGCAAACCCTTGGCAGAAAATTAGCGTATTTTAATGGCTATTATCCGCAACAGTCTGTTGGACTTTATCCGACAGATGGCACCAGTGATAATGTCAGTTACGGTGAGCTTGGTGTGGCCGCATTTGTTTTTGAACTGGGTACCAGTTTTTTCCAGAACTGCTCCACTTATCAAAATACTATTTTACCAGATAACCTGGCTGCGCTAACTTACGCTGCAAAAGTTGTGCGTACTCCTTATATAACACCAGCAGGACCAGACATCACAACCCTACAGATTAATGGTCAGTCAGGTTCTGCAACAGTTGCACCTGGCGCAAATGGTACGCTAACAGCAACTGCAACCGATACACGCTTCAGTGCTAGAAACGGCGCAGAAGCCACGCAAAGAATTAGCACTGCGGAATATTATATTGATACGCCGCCCTGGGTGGCGGGCGCAACGCCTGTTTCCATGAGTGCAGCTGATGGCAATTTTAATTCGACTTCAGAAGGCATTACTGCGGTGATCAGCACTCAGGGATTAACTCATGGTCAACACACTGTTTTCTTACGTTCACAAGATGCCAGCGGTACCTGGGGACCAGTTTCGGCCATTTTCCTTAATGTGTCGAACACAACACCGCCAGATGGCAATGTGTTGAAAAATGGCGTTGCCAAAACCGGCTTGTCAGGTAGCAGACATTCAACAAAATTTTTCACCATGCAGGTACCAGCAACCGCAACGAGTTTAAGTTTTGCCTCTAGTAGCGGAACTGGTGATCTGGATATGTACGTTAAATTTGGTGGCAAGCCATCATTAAACGACTGGCAGTGCCGTCCTTATGAACCAGGAAATAATGAAACCTGTACCATCACTGATATTAAGCCGGGTACTTACCACATTATGTTATGGGGTTATTCTGCATATGCTGGCGCTTCATTAGTTGGCAATTACAAAGAGGGAACTGGCACCGGGCAAAGTTTTGAAACAACAACCAATGTTAATATTCCAGATAACAGTTCAACCGGCGCAGTAAGTCCACTGAATGTGAGTCGCACCGGCAATTCTGGTACGGTGAATGTTGAAGTGGAAATTGTGCATACTTATATTGGGGATTTAATTGTTGATCTGGTTGCACCTGACGGTAGTCAGTTTAATTTGCATCGCCGGGCTGGTGGAACCGCTAATAACATTAATAAATCTTACCGGGTGAATGTAGGCGCAGTTGATTCAAAAGGTAGCTGGCAATTAAAAGTGCGAGACATGGCGCGAGCAGATACCGGTTACATTGATCGGTTTAAAATTACTTTTCCGTAAAGCGCGTTAAGAGATAGTTTTTTTAAGATAAAATAAATCAGCAAAATAAAAGTCAGATGATTTTGTTTTGCTGGTTTTTTTACAAATTTTTTTATAAAAACTTCCACAAAATTGCTTTTACCACAAACTGAATTATGCTATGGTTATTTTGCTTATGTAGCGTTAGAAAGGTTTGTACCTGTCGGGTGTTTGCAAAATGTAGTCATGACAGGCTTAGGTAAAAACCGCCAACCTTTCGATCGGCGGCCACTTGAAGGAGAGTCTCAAGCTCTCAATCAAACTGGCCATTAATTCATCTCCTATGAGAGAGAATAAAATGACTTATGTACATGATACATCGTCGTTGCTATCTGCGCGACCACGTTTTTTCAAACACCTGCAAAGGTG
>JADGFG010000088.1 GCA_016743995.1 Kangiellaceae bacterium
ACACTGGGTAACGCGAGTGAGGTCTGTTTGTAATGAAAGGTTGGTCATTTGCGCCTGCGAAAGTCTGGCCGTTTGAGTTTTCAAGTTCGTTTGTGCTTGTCATCTCGGGGGGACTAACGGGATAAAATGTAGATGATAATTTTGTGGGATATTATTAACTTTATCGTAATATGATTTTAAATAGATATGATTTTAAATAGATAAGAATGAAAAAATAGATGCAGATTACAGAGACTGAAGAATGGGCAGCGCTTGAAAGCTATTTTAAAGATAAAATGGCCGGGGCGAAAATTGCTGATTTGTTTGGGAATGGTTCTTCAGAGAAGGGATTTTCTGAGAAGAGATCTTCTGAGAGGGGCTCCTCAGAGAATGTTTCTCCTTGTGGGGGCTCTCGTTTTGAAAGTTTATCGGTTGAATATGATCAGCTGCTGGCTGATTTTTCCAAGCAGCGAATTACCCCTGAAGCGATTGTGCTTTTAATTGAGCTGGCTGAAAAAGCCGGTTTAAGTGAAGCGATTGAGCAGCTGGTGGCTGGCAGGAAAGTTAACACGACAGAAAATCGGGCTGCTCTGCATACGGCGTTGAGGCTTTCACCGGAAGAGGAATTACTGGTTGAAGGCGAGGATGTTAATCAGGCTGTGCAGACTCAGTTGCAGAATATGTCTGACATGATTGATAAACTTTCATCGGGTCACTGGCGAGGCTATAGTGGTAAGGTAATCAGTGATGTGGTGAATCTGGGGGTGGGTGGTTCCGATCTGGGGCCCCTGCTGGTTTGTGAAGCGCTGGATGAGTTTAAAGCGGCGTATAAAAATCCGATCAAAGTTCATTTTGCGTCGACAATGGATGGTTCTCAGGTTTCTTCACTGTTTGAGCAGTTGAACCCAGAAACGACTTTGTTTGTTGTGGTCTCTAAATCTTTTTCAACGATTGATACTTTATCTAATGCAGCGTCGGCCAAAGCCTGGCTTTTAAATTATTGTCATGATGAGTCGATTGTCACTCATCAACATTTTATCGGTATTTCAACCGATGAAAACAAAATGACAGAATGGGGCATTCATCCGGATCACCAGCTTAAACTCTGGGACTGGGTTGGTGGACGTTTTTCACTCTGGTCAACTGTCGGATTAACGATAGCATTAAAGATCGGCATGGAAAATTTTCGCCTTTTTTTAAAAGGTGCTAATGCACTCGACAGGCACTTTGTTTCTGCGGACTGGCAACAGAATATGCCGGTCTGGATGGGATTGATTGGTGTATGGAATAGTAATTTTTGTGGTATTGGTGCACAGGCCATTCTACCTTATGATGCGAGGTTGAAGTTTTTCCCCAGTTACCTCACTCAGCTAGAAATGGAAAGCAATGGTAAATCGGTTCAGCATGACGGTAGTAAAATTGCTTTTGATACCTGCCCCGTTTTATGGGGAGAAGTCGGTCCAAATGCGCAACACGCATTTTATCAGTTATTACATCAGGGAACTCGTCAGGTTGCCTGTGATTTTATTGCACCGGTTAACCGTTCTAATCATAGCGGTGTAGATGCAGAAGCCGATCAAAACAGACGAAGCAAAGCCCATGATGAAACGCTTCACGAACAACACCTGTTAACCCTGGCGAATTGTTTTGCTCAATCCCGGGCGCTGATGCTTGGTGGTTCTTCGGGCAGCGGTTCGTCGGACAGTGAGTCAGATGGCGCTGCTGCGAAATTATCAAATCATAAAAGTTATCCCGGTAATCAGCCGTCGACGACTTTGCTAATTTCAGAATTGACGCCTTACAGCCTGGGTCAGTTGATTGCATTGTATGAACATAAAGTATTTGTTATGGCAACAATCTGGGGGATTAATCCTTTTGACCAATGGGGAGTTGAGTTGGGAAAAATGATGGCTAAAGAAACCCTGAGTGCTGTAAAATCACAAGGTCCGACGACAAGCTTTGATGAGTCAACCAATGGTTTGATGAATTTTGTCAAAGGACATGGAGAATAAAAAATGAAACTTAAAAAATGCAGGATTAACTATTGAACATAGCAATTATCGGTGAAGGTCTACAGGCGCTGGTTGCTTCTGCCTTATTTGCTTCGGTTGGAAATCAGGTGAGCCTTATTCAGCAAACACCTGATTCCGTAGAATCATTTAAAGAACCCGGATTAACTTCATTAATCAGGGAACAGCAGAATTCGGGGCGTTTGTTGCATCTATCTGACTGGAGCGAGTCAGACTTAAAAAATCAAAATTCGCATTTTGATTTTATCTTATTATCTGGTATTTCACCAGATCATGTACTTTCCCTTTATCAGCCGGATTTGCTTCACTCGACTAAAAATAATACAACGATTGTGATGTTGTCTCCAGCAGAAATTGGAGAAGCAGAAGCTTTTTCTGTGCGCCTGAATGCAACCAATGCTGCAAATAATAAAAAGCAGATATCCGTTTGTTGTGTTCCCCTGCTGGTTCGAGAGGGGCGAGCACTGAATGATTTTTCTCGTCCTGAGAGTATTATTATTGGCTGCGATGATGACGGCGTGCTCGCAAAAATCAAGTCGCTTTTTTATCCCTTTAATCGTGTTAAAAATGTGATTAAGCTGGTTTCAACCAGAGAAGCAGAGTTTTCCTGTTTTGCCGGAAATGCAATGTTGGCGACCCGGCTCAGTTTTATGAATGAAATTGCCAGTCTCGCAGAAGAAAGCGGGGTGGATGTTGAAGTGATCAGGGAATGCATTGGCAGTGATCCGCGGATTGGCCAGGATTATCTTTATCCCGGTTGCGGTTATGGTGGAAAAGCACTGGCAGAAAATGTTGCCAGGGTGGCAGACCAGCTCAGTCATCGAACTGATGATTTAGGATTATTAGATGCCGTAGCCCGAATTAATGAACGCCAGAAAGACGTGCTGTTCCGTAAAATATGGCGCTTTTTTAAATCAGATCTTAAAGGCAAACATATTGCTATCTGGGGCGCTTCTTTTAAACCGAATAGTCCGAGTATTATCGGTTCTCCTGCGATAAAACTGATAGAGTCATTAATTGCCCAGTCGGCATCAGTGAGCATTTATGATCCCATGGCGCTGGACAGTGTTCGGGAGCATTTTTCTTTACGAGATAATGTTACTCTACGGGAAAATATTGCTCAGCGAGAAAATGCCGCTCTACTAGAAAATGCCAGTACTCAAACAGGTATAAATGACATAAAGGGATTACAACTGGCAAATTCTGCCGATGAAGCTCTAAATCAAGCAGATGTTCTGGCTATCTGTACCGAGTGGAAGGAATTCTGGAGTCCTGATTTTGAACAGTTAAAAATTAGTCTCAGTCATCAGGCTATATTTGATGGGCGAAATATAATGGATCCGACCATTGTTGAAGAAAATGGTCTTAAATATTATGGGATTGGCCGAGGGAAGCTGATTTAAACCTGAAAAATAATATTAGATATTAACTGGTAGGAAATAAATTGAAAAAACTAACCTGTTTCAAAGCATATGATATTCGTGGCAAGCTGGGTGAAGAACTAAACGAAGATATCGCTTATCGAATTGGTCGGGCTTATGCTGACTTTATCAAGCCTGACTCTGTGGTACTGGGAGGGGATGTCAGGGAGACCAGCGAAGCGTTAAAAATGGCGCTGGCTGAAGGCATCATGGATGCTGGCGCTGATGTTATTGATATCGGTATGACGGGTACCGAAGAAGTTTATTTTGCGGTACAACACCTCAAGGTTGACGGGGGGATTGAGGTGACGGCTTCACATAACCCGATTGATTACAACGGCATGAAACCGGTTCGAAAAGGTTCTCGCCCGGTTTCTGCTGATACCGGCTTACTGGATATCAAGTCTCTTGCTGAGCAATATGAAGAGATCCCCCCTGTTAATGATTCTGATAAAGGAAATTACGCTAAAAAATCAATTCTTGTTGATTATGTTGAACATTTACTGACCTATATTAAACTCAAAAATATCAAACCGTTAAAGCTGGTAGTTAATGCAGGCAATGGAGCGGCAGGTCATGTGATTGACGAAATGGAGCGGGTTTTTAGTCAAAAAAATATACCCATTTCATTTATTAAAATTCATCATCAGCCCGATGCTACTTTTCCAAACGGGATCCCTAACCCAATTCTGGTCGAAAATCGTGCGGTAACCTCACAGGCTGTCATTGAGTCAGGTGCTGATTTCGGGATTGCCTGGGATGGGGATTTTGATCGTTGTTTCCTGTTTGACGAGAAAGGCAATTTTATTGAAGGTTATTATATTGTAGGTTTATTAGCAGAGGCTTTTCTGGCTAAAAATAATAAGGAAAAAATAATCCATGATCCTCGTTTGATCTGGAATACTAGAGAATTAGCACAAAAAATGGGCGGTGAAGCCGTTCAAAGTAAAACCGGGCATGCCTTTATTAAAGAAAGAATGCGCCTGGAAGATGCGGTGTATGGGGGGGAAATGAGTGCGCATCATTATTTCCGTGATTTTGCCTATTGTGATAGTGGTATGATCCCCTGGCTGTTGGTGGCAGAACTGGTTTGCGTGAGAGCGCAACCCCTGTCTCAACTGGTAAGAGCGCGGATTGACCTGTTTCCTTCGCCAGGAGAGATTAACCGGAAAGTTAAGGATACTCAGGCAACTCTCGATAAAGTGGAAAAAAAGTATGCTGGCGAGGCCTTTTCTATTGATAAAACTGATGGGATCAGTATTGAATTTGAACAATGGCGTTTTAATTTGCGTGCGTCGAATACTGAGCCGGTGATTCGGTTGAATCTGGAAACTCGAGGTGACCCGGAGTTGATGCGTTTTAAAACGGATGAGCTGCTTGCTTTAATTGAAGAAACATAAACCAGCAATTAAAGTTTGACCTGTTAGCAAAAAGCTGGATAATTTCAAACAAATAACTATGTTTGTCTACAATTAATGAACTATTTCTGTGGGCGTTATATAAAATTTATTCTGGTCCATTTAGAGGCCAGCTAACAAATTGGTGAAAGTTCTTAAAATGGATAGAAAAATCTCTGTTATTGGTCTTGGGTATGTCGGTTTGCCGGTTGCGGTGGCATTTGGTCAGTCGCATCAGGTGGTCGGTTTTGATTTGAATGCGACGCGAATTGAAGAGTTAAAAAAGGGACATGATAAAACCCTGGAGGTTACAAAAGACGAGCTGGCGTTGGCAGATATTCTTTTTTCCTGTGATCCGAAAGATATACAAAAGGCAGATTTTCACATTGTTGCCGTTCCTACACCGATAAACCATGCTAAATTACCTGACCTGGGGCCGATGATTTCAGCTTCCCGGATAATCGGTAGTCAGCTGAAAATAGGTGATATTGTGGTTTTTGAGTCCACGGTTTACCCCGGCGCCACAGAAGAAGATTGTGTGCCAGTGCTGGAAGCTGAGTCGGGTTTAAAATGTGGGGTTGATTTTACTGTCGGTTATTCACCTGAGCGTATTAACCCGGGCGATAAAGAACATACTTTCACTAATATTCTTAAGATTGTTTCGGGGCAGGATCAAAAAACACTCGATATTGTCTCAGAGGTTTATGCCAGCGTTGTTACTGCTGGGGTGCACAAAGCGCCAACGATAAAAGTCGCCGAAGCAGCTAAAGTTATCGAGAATACGCAGCGTGATTTGAATATTGCATTAATGAATGAACTGTCCGTCATTTTTGATCGAATGGGGATTGATACCATTGACGTACTGGAAGCGGCAGGTACCAAATGGAACTTTCTACCTTTTCGGCCTGGTCTGGTTGGTGGGCACTGTATTAGTGTTGACCCCTATTATTTGACCTATAAATCCGAGAAAGTGGGTTACCGACCTGAGGTAATTCAGTCTGGTCGTCGAGTGAACGATAATATGGGCAAGTTTATTGTTGAGCGTTGCGTCAAGCAGATGATCTTGAATGATAAAAAGATTAAAGGTGCCAAAGTCGCCATACTGGGAATGACTTTTAAAGAGAACTGTCCTGATTTACGTAATTCAAAAGTGGTTGATCTGGTACATGCCTTCAGAGATTATGGGATTGAACCCATTGTGACTGATGCTATGGCTGATTCTGAAGAAGCAACAAAGTACTATGGCGTTAATCTCAGCTCGTTAGATGCTGTAGAAGATTGTGAGCTGGTGGTTGTTGCCGTGGCGCATAAAGAATACAAAGCACTGACGGTTGACGATTATTCCGCCATGCTGTCAGATTCTGGCAGTCTGTTTGACATAAAGGGCATACTGCCCAGAGAAGCATTGAAAGAGAAAGGTGTTTCTGTTTTAAGAATATAGTTTTTGTTTTAAGAGCATCGTTTTTGTTTTAAGAACATCGTTTCTGCTTGCAGGCATCTTTTTGCTTGAAATCTAATTCAGGGAAAACAAATGATATTACCGATTATAATGGCGGGTGGTTCTGGTACCAGACTCTGGCCTTTGTCACGTTCCATGTATCCCAAGCAATTTTTAAATATTGTTGGCGACAATACCATGCTGGAAGATACGGTCGCGCGCCTCGCAAATATTGAAACGGCCCCAGCGACGGTTATCTGTAATAACGAGCACCGCTTTCTGGTTGCCGAACAAATGAAAAATACAGGTGGCGATATTATATTAGAACCTGTAGGGCGTAATACCGCGCCTGCTATTGCTCTTGCTGCACTGCGCGCCATGGAGTCGGGTGAGGATCCATTGTTGCTGGTGCTGGCAGCCGATCATGTGATTCAGGATGTGGCTGCTTTTGAAACAGCCGTTGCTTCGGCGCAACAATTTGCCGAACAAGACAAACTGGTTACTTTTGGTGTTGTGGCTGACTCTCCCGAAACCGGTTATGGCTATATTCATCGTGGAAAGGCTTGTGGTGAAGAAGGTTTCATCGTTAACCAGTTTGTCGAAAAGCCTGATCTGGAAAAAGCACAGACTTATATTGATACTGGTGAGTTTTACTGGAACAGCGGCATGTTTCTGTTTAAAGCCAGCCGGTATCTGGCGGAACTGAAACAGCATCATCCTGAGATATTAAAAGTATGTCAGGAGAGTATCAAGTCGGCGACTCGAGATCTGGATTTTGTTCGTATCGATGAAAAAATATTTAATCAGTGCCCTTCGGAATCAATTGATTACGCGGTGATGGAGCCTCTCTGTAGTGTTGAAGGTTCTGATGCCGTTGTTGTCGTGCCCATGGATGCAAAGTGGAGTGATATTGGTTCCTGGTCTGCTATTTGGGAAGTGAGTAAAAAAGACGAAGAGGGTAATCGAGTACTGGGTGATGTGATTACCCAGGATTCAAAGAATTGTCTGGTACATGCTGAAGAGCGGCTGGTGACAGTGCTGGGTCTGGAAGACGTGGTTGTTGTCGACACTAAAGATACTGTACTGGTCGCTAATAAAAATAAAGTACAAGATATTAAGAAGATTGTAGACGTACTAAAATCGGCTGATCGCAGTGAATGGCAGTTACACCGAGAGGTTTACCGACCCTGGGGTAAATATGACTCGATTGATAATGGAGATCGTTATCAGGTTAAGTGTATTACTGTGAAACCTGGCGCGAAGCTTAGTGTGCAAAAACATCATCACCGAGCCGAACACTGGGTTGTTGTTTCGGGAACTGCCAGCGTAACTAATGGTGATAATACTTTTCTGGTCACTGAAAATGAATCAACCTATATACCGATAGGTCAGGTGCACGCGCTGGAAAACCCCGGAAAAGTGCCCCTTGAATTAATCGAAGTTCAAACCGGTTCTTATCTGGGAGAAGATGATATTGTTCGGCTGGAAGATAACTACGGTAGAGCTTGATGGAAAGGTTTATAAAAAAGGCTAAGAATGACTTAGCCTTTTTTGTTTCCTAGCAGTAGTATTTTATTGGTTATTATCCATAATCAACTGTTTTATACTTATACTCAAACTCCCTGAATCCTGCATTTCCAGAGCGTTTGGGTATATATTTTAAATGGGCTGCTTTTAAATTCAGCTCTTTAAACGCAACATCAGAAAAGCCACCCAGACACCTACGAATATTCCCGATGCATCTGCCAGCATATCGGCAAAACTGAAACCTCTGCCAGGAATATAATACTGAATGACCTCTATCAGAATGGCGAGTATGCCGGAAGCAATTATGATAAAAATGTTCTGAAATTGCTTATAAGCAATTTTAAACACAAAAGAAAAGCCAGCAAACGCAATAAAATGATAGAGCTTATCAATATTTCGCAAGCGAATCGGCTCTGGTGGAGATGGCGTTAGTGTCAGGTAGAGCAAACTACCCAGAATAAGCCAGAATAATAACTTCCAGTATACCTGCAAAGGGTTTGCAGTAAAGATTTTGTAAAATGTCATCATTGAGTGTTATTGTATTTCCTACTGATCATTAACATCGATATTTTATACCAGGTCGTCGCTAGTCGTACTATTTTAATCGTGTTATGTGACCCTGTTTTTGTTCTCTGGTTCCATTGTTCAGCATCTTACTTGAATGTTTTGGTTATAGAAACATTCCAATCCGCTATTCTGCTAATAAATTGTTGAGTGCTAGTATCCTGCCTCATAGATTGATTTTAATCACTGGAGTGCAGGGCACATGTCTTCTTTAATATCACCTCATGGTGGCGAACTAAAAAATTTATATGTTACTTCTGAAGTTGCTGAACAACAGAAGGTAGCCGCAAAAGATTACCCTTCCTGGGATCTTAGTCATCGTCAGATTTGCGATATAGAGTTACTGCTTAATGGTGCTTTTTCTCCTCTTGAAGGCTTTCTTGGTGAACAGGATTATAATTCCGTCGTTGAAAAATCCAGGCTTACCGATGGTACATTGTGGCCAATGCCGGTCACTCTGGATGTTGATCAAGGCTTTGCTAATAAGCTTTCTGCAGGTGATAAGCTCGCATTACGCGATGAAGAAGGCGTGATTATCGCACTACTGGACATCTCTGATATCTGGGAACCCGATAAATCTCGCGAAGCCGAGATGGTTTTTGGAGCGGCTGATGAAGCACACCCTGCGGTGGACTATCTGTTTAATCGTTCTGGCAATATTTACCTGGGTGGTAAACTGACCGGTCTGGCCAGACCGAGTCATTATGACTTTAAAGCATTAAGAGACACCCCTCAGGAATTACGCGCTCGTTTTGAAAAATGGGGCTGGAAAAAAATTGTTGCATTTCAGACTCGTAATCCCATGCATCGTGCTCACCAGGAATTGACTTTTCGGGCAGCAAAAGAAGTTGAAGCAAATCTGTTGATTCAACCTGTCGTTGGAATGACCAAGCCGGGTGATATCGATCATTTTAGCCGGGTCAGGTGCTATGAGCACTTGCTGAAAAACTATCCTGAACAAACCACCATGTTGAGCCTGTTACCACTAGCGATGCGAATGGGGGGACCCAGGGAAGCTGTCTGGCATGCGCTGATCCGTAAGAACTACGGCTGTACTCATTTTATTGTTGGTAGAGATCATGCCGGACCCGGTAAAAACTCTCAGGGCGAAGATTTTTATGGGCCTTATGATGCGCAGGATTTAATGACGCAATATCGTGATGAAATTGGCATTAAAATGGTGCCTTTCAAAATGATGGTTTATGTGGAAGATAAGGCTGAGTATCAGCCTGTGGATACAATTAAAGAAGGCGAAAAAGTTCTTAATATATCCGGTACCGAGTTTCGTCGACGGTTATCTGAAGGGCTGGAAATCCCAGACTGGTTTTCTTACTCTGAAGTCGTTAAGGAGTTGCGAAAACGCTACCCGGCGAAGCATAAACAGGGAGTTACCGTATTTTTTACCGGACTTTCAGGGTCAGGTAAATCGACCATTGCTAACGCACTGCTTAATAAGCTGATGGAAATGGGTGACCGCTCAATTACTCTGCTTGATGGTGATGTTGTCCGTAAAAATCTGTCTAGCGAATTAGGTTTTTCTAAGGAACATCGTAACCTGAATATTCAGCGAATTGGTTATGTTGCCAGCGAAATCACCAAAAATGGCGGTATCGCAATTTGTGCACCTATAGCCCCCTATAAAGAGACCCGTCGCCAAGTGAGAGAGATGATTGGTGCTGTTGGTGGATTTATTGAGATACATGTTGCTACCAGCCTGGAAGTTTGTGAGCAGCGTGATCGTAAGGGACTCTATGCGATGGCCAGAGAAGGTATTATTAAAGAATTTACCGGGATCAGTGACCCTTATGAAGCCCCGGAAAATCCAGAATTGCTCATTGATACGGTTGACTGTACACCAGATGAAGCAGCCATGCGTATATTGTTAAAGCTAGAGAGTATGGGTTTTATTCGCTAAATCTTTATTCTGTAATTGTAACTTGTAACTTGTAATTGTCAGCAAGGAAGCTGATTATTTAATCTGCTCTGGTTCTTTTTCCGAAGGACTGGCACCTGGTGAATGATTAGTTTTTGCTTTATCGTCCCATATTAGATATCATCCGCGTAATTATAAGAATATTAGCTACATAGCCCGACTTAAAGCACCTTAATGGTGCTTTCTTGCTTTTCCAGTCTGGGCATTTGGTTATTTTTGAACAAATGGTCATTTACTGAACGTCTTGTTTTGAACTAAACAAAGCTTATATCAAACACAAAATGTTCAACTTTAAGGTTTAATTATCATTATGCCAGTCATTACGCTTCCTGACGGTAGTCAAAGAGAGTTTGAAAGTGCGGTTACTGTATTTCAGGTTGCTGCCGATATTGGTCCCGGGCTGGCGAAAGCTGCGCTGGCAGGGCGTGTGGATGGAGAGCTGGTTGATACCAGTTATGCCATTGACAAAGATGTAACGCTTTCGTTGATTACCGAGCGAGATGAAGAAGGGCTGGAAGTGATCCGTCATTCTTGCGCTCATTTGTTAGCGCAAGCGACTCAGGCATTATTTCCTAAAGCACAGGTCACTATTGGACCTGTGATAGATAATGGCTTTTATTATGATTTTGCCTTTTCCAGACCTTTTACACCAGATGACCTGGTTGCTATTGAAGCGAAAATGGCAGAAATTGTAAAACAGAATTTACCGATTGAACGTTCAGTCATGTTGCGTGAAGAAGCCATCGAATTTTTCCGCAATATGGGAGAAGAATATAAAGCTGAATTAATTGAAAGTATACCTGCCGGAGAAGAGATTTCGCTTTATCGTCAGGGTGATTTTATTGATTTATGCCGTGGTCCTCATGTGCCGAGTACCGGGCGAATTAAAGCATTCAAACTTATGAAACTGGCTGGTGCCTACTGGCGTGGCGACTCAAAGAATGAAATGCTGCAGCGGATTTATGGTACCGCCTGGTGCAATAAAAAAGATTTGAAAAAATACTTGTTCCGTCTGGAAGAAGCTGAAAAACGCGATCATCGTAAAATTGGTAAAGCACTGGCATTGTTCCATTTTCAGGATGATGCGCCAGGTATGGTGTTCTGGCACCATGATGGCTGGACCATTTTTAAAGAGTTAGAAGCTTATATCAGACAGGTCTTGAAAGAGACTGATTACTGGGAAGTTAAAGCGCCGCAAATTATGGATCGTAGTTTATGGGAAAAATCCGGACACTGGGATAAATACCACGATGGTATGTTTACTACTGAGTCGGAAAACCGTACTTATGCGGTGAAACCAATGAACTGTCCGGGGCATATACAGATTTTTAACCAGGGACTTAAATCATATCGAGAATTGCCGTTGCGTATGGCAGAGTTTGGTTCCTGTCACCGTAATGAGCCTTCAGGTGCGCTACACGGACTGATGCGAGTTCGTGCCTTTACCCAGGATGATGCGCATGTTTTTTGTACTGAAAGCCAGATTCAGGATGAAGTCATTTCATTAATTGATGTGATTTATCAGGTTTATGCAGATTTTGGTTTCAAAGACATCGAAATAAAGCTCTCAACACGCCCTGAAAAACGAGTGGGTTCTGACGAGGTCTGGGATCAGGCTGAAGAAGCATTATCATCGGCATTAAAGTTTAAAAATATCGAATATGAGTTACAGCCGGGTGAAGGCGCTTTTTATGGCCCTAAAATAGAGTTTTCCCTACGAGATTGTCTCGATCGTGTCTGGCAATGTGGTACAGTGCAACTTGATTTTTCCATGCCTGGAAGATTGGGCGCAGAATATGTTGATGAAGATGGTAGTAAAAAGACGCCAGTTATGATTCACCGTGCTATTCTGGGATCGCTAGAACGTTTTATTGGCATTTTAATTGAACATTATGCTGGAAAGTTTCCACCCTGGCTGGCGCCCACTCAGGCAATTATCATGAATATTACTGATAAACAGAGTGAATATGTTCAAAAATGTGCAAAATATTTGAATTCCAGGGGATTTAGGGCCAATTCGGACTTGAGAAACGAGAAGATCGGCTTTAAAATTCGCCAGCACACATTACAACGTGTTCCTTTTCTGTTAGTTGTCGGTGATCGAGAAGTTGAAACCGGGACATTATCAGTTCGAACTCGGGCGGGCAAAGAAATTGGTAGTCTCTCTCTGGAAGAGTTTGCTGACCGTCTGACGACTGATATTGCTAAGAAAGGCCAGTTTGAAGAGTAAGAATTTTTAGTCAGTACATTGTTGAGCAATGTACTGCTTTATTTTCTGGATCAGATGACAGAATATATATGGATTATTTAGTACTAATTTAATTGCAAATTTGTACTAAATAGCATTATTTAGTCTATGGTCTATCTTTAAAGCCTGATTTTAGTCGGGTGACAGATAAGTAAAGTTGTATTTATTGAACTAATTTGAGGACAAATAACATTAAAAAACCAAGACCAAAAGCGGGCCAGAAAGAGCAACGCGCTAATATAAACGATGATATTACTGCACCAGAGGTTCGATTAATCGGTGCCGAAGGCGAAGCAATCGGAGTTGTTTCCAACAAAGAAGCTCAGCAGACTGCTGATGATGCTAAGTTGGATTTGGTTGAAATATCACCAGGCGCTGCGCCACCTGTTTGTAAAATTATGGACTATGGAAAGTTTATATTTGAGCAGAAAAAGGCTAAAGCGGCTGCTAAGAAAAAGCAGACAGTTGTCCATGTGAAAGAAATTAAATTTCGCCCCGGCACAGACATTGGTGATTACAATGTTAAGCTGCGCAAATTGCAGGATTTTTTAAGCGATGGCGATAAAACCAAGATTACGGTGCGATTTCGCGGACGCGAAATGGCTCATAAAGAACTTGGTATGGGATTGCTTAAGCGCGTAGAAAAAGATTTAGTTGAGTTTGGTGAAGTAGAAGCCAGACCCAAGTTAGAAGGGCGTCAGATGATAATGGTGATAGCCCCTAAAAAGAAAAAGTAGCTAGCGGTAACGTCAGCTGTTTTGTTTTTGCCGGGTTTTTGGCAACCCGGTAGAAACTGGTTGGAAGACCTTTTGTAGTTGGTCTTCTGTTTATTAAGCACTGCAAGGTAATTAACGGTATAGAAAAGAAAGTGCCTGGGAATATTATTTTTCTGGTTGCTGATTTTTCAGAATACGACCTTCAGTTGATCATTGGAGAAAAAAGTAATGCCAAAAATTAAATCCGATAGTGGCGCTGCAAAGCGTTTTAAGAAAACCGGAAGCGGTGGTTACAAGCATGCTCAGTCGCATCGTCGCCACATTCTTACTAAGAAGAGTTCAAAGCGGAAGCGTCATTTGCGTGATATGCAAATGGTAGCACCTGCAGATGTTGCTCAACTGGATCGTCAGATCCCTTACGCTTAAGAATGGGAGAAATAGAGAATGCCTAGAGTAAAACGTGGTGTAACTGCCCACAAGCGTCACAAGAAAGTTCTAAAAGCCGCAAAAGGTTATTATGGTGCACGTAGTCGTGTTTTCCGTGTTGCTAAACAAGCTGTTACTAAAGCTGCACAATATGCCTACCGCGATCGTCGTCAGCGTAAGCGTCAGTTCCGCGCACTGTGGATCCAGCGTATTAATGCTGAAGCACGAGTAAGCGGGTTGTCATATAGTCAGTTTATTAATGGTTTGAAAAAAGCATCAATTGGAATTGACCGTAAAATCCTGGCTGACCTTGCTGTTTTTGACAAAGCTGCTTTTGCTGCTTTAGTTGAAAAAGCAAAAGCTGCGCTTGCTTAGCTACGGACTGTTAATTAGTCGATTAGTCTGATGACTTAACCTGACTAATTAATGGAAAGAATTAAAGGGGAAGGGCGGTCGTCCTTCCCCTTTTTTTTGTGCCTTGTCTTAATTCAGGCAAGGGCCATTGAATATTACAAATGAATAAAAAAATACTAAAAACGTTATGATGGATGATTAACGAATTTAAGATTGATAGAAAGTATTAAAAATAATACAAAACAGATTAGTACAAAATTAAAGATTATTAGTTTCCTGAATAGTTCTGAGTAATTCAGGAGAATGACCAGCTTATTGAATTAGATTGGAATGACCAAATGTCGAATACGATTGATGAACTTCTTGAACGTGGATTAACCGCAGCTTCTGCCGCAACAGACTTGCAACAATTAGAGCAGATAAAAGTAGAATTTCTGGGTAAAAAAGGTGAACTGACTCAACAGTTAAAATCCTTAGGTAAACTGCCTGCAGAAGAGCGCCCATTGAGAGGTGCTGGAATCAATAAAGCTAAAAAAGCGCTGCAGGAAAAACTGGACGAACAGAAATCTCTATTTGAACAAGCCGCAATCTCTGATCAGCTGGCTGGAGAGTCTATCGATGTGACATTAGCGGGCCGAAATACTCAGGTTGGTGGAATTCATCCGGTCAATAGAACGTTAGACCGTATTGTTAGTTATTTTTCACAAATTGGTTTTGGCGTTGAAGAAGGTCCAGAAGTTGAAGATGATTATCATAACTTTGAAGCGTTAAATATTCCCGGTCACCATCCTGCGCGAGCAATGCACGACACTTTTTATTTTGGTAATGGTGATTTGTTAAGAACTCATACCTCTCCAGTGCAAATAAGAACCATGGAAAAGAAAGCGCCACCGGTCAGAATTATTGCCCCGGGTCGTGTTTATCGTTGTGACTCAGATTTAACACATACCCCAATGTTCCATCAGGTAGAAGGTTTATTAGTTGATAAAATGACATCATTTGCCGACTTGAAAGGTGTACTGGACGAATTTTTAAAGCACTTTTTCGAAAATGACAAGCTTGCCGTCAGGTTCAGGCCTTCCTATTTCCCTTTTACCGAGCCTTCTGCAGAAGTCGATATTGAATGTGTTATGTGTTCAGGAAAAGGCTGCCGAGTGTGTAGTAAAACGGGCTGGCTAGAAGTGTTGGGTTCGGGCATGGTTCACCCTAACGTCTTGAAGTCAGCGGGTATTGATAGTGAAGCGTACTCAGGTTATGCCTTTGGTATGGGGGTCGAGAGATTAACAATGTTACGTTATGGCGTTAACGATTTACGTTTGTTCTTTGAAAATGATTTAAGGTTTTTAAGACAGTTTAATTAGAAGAATAGAGCACTTACTTTTATTTTTAGTAAGTTTAGAATAAATGGACTGGTGTTAAGTGCAGTAGTCTTTCTTGATTCAAAGTTAAAGAATATCTGGAAAAGTAAAAAATGAAAATTAGTGAAAAATGGTTAAGAACCTGGGTAAACCCTGAAATTTCCACTGATGAATTAGTTTCATTATTAACCATGGCCGGGCTGGAAGTTGATGCCGTTGAAAATATTGGTGCAGCGCTTGAAGGTGTGGTGGTTGGACAGATTGAGAAAACAGAACCACATCCAGAAGCTGACAAGCTGCAAATTTGTAGCGTGAATGTGGGGGGCGAAGAAAATTTACAGGTTATCTGTGGTGCGCCTAATGCACGAGAAGGATTGAAAGTCTCAGTTGCAACAATTGGTAGTATTTTACCTGGTGATTTTAAAATAAAGAAAGCAAAATTGCGGGGTGTACAATCTTTTGGAATGTTGTGCTCTGCCAGAGAATTACAAATCTCAGAAGAAAATGAAGGTATTATGGAGTTGGCCGAAGCGGCAACTATTGGTCAACCGTTGGTTGATCACCTGGGTTTAAGAGATACGGCTATTGATATTGACCTCACACCAAACCGTGGCGACTGTTTGAGTGTAAAAGGGGTGGCTACCGATGTTGGTGTGTTAACTCAGTCAGCATTAAACCCGATAGAAATTAAAACCATACCTGCCTCAATTGATGACAAAGTCAGTGTCAGGTTATCTGCACCAGAAGCCAACCCGCGTTTTGTTGCGAGAGTAATTAAGGACGTGAATATTCATGCGGCGACACCTGACTGGATGAAAGCACGACTACTGGCTTCTGATATTCGTTGTATTGATCCGGTCGTTGATGTGACTAATTACGTGATGCTGGAGCTGGGACACCCCATGCACGCATTTGATTTAAAAAATATTGAAGGTACGTTGGAAGTCAGGTTTGCCAGAGAAGGTGAAGTACTGGTTTTACTGGATGAACAGGAAATCAAAATGCGCAGTGATACTCTGGTTGTTGCTGATGATAAAAAAGCATTATCAATGGCCGGGATCATGGGAGGAGAGCTTTCTGGCATTCAGCCGGATACGACAGATTTGCTTCTCGAAGCTGCACACTGGGATCCAATAAAGATTGCCGGAAAAGCACGAAGTTACGGTTTACATACCGATGCTTCTCATCGTTTTGAACGAGGCGTCGATTACAACCTTTCCGCTCAGGTTATTGAGCGTGCAACCGAGCTGTTGCTTAACATTGTTGGCGGTAAAGCGGGTCCAGTGGTAGACGAAATCAGTCAGCCACACTTCCCTGAAGCACGAACAGTTGCTCTCAGACGGAACCGTATTGAGCGTTTATTAGGCATAAAAATGTCCGATGAGCAGGTTGAAGATATTTTAACTCGTCTGGGGATGCGGCTGACAGCCAATGATGAAGGCTGGCGTGTTGCAATCCCGAGTTGTCGTTTCGATGTTGCCATTGAGGCCGATCTGATTGAAGAGCTGGTGCGCGTATATGGCTACAATAATGTACCAGCACGCAAACCAGTGAGCGAGTTGTCCATGATCAGACAGCCTGAAAAGCGTTTATTAAAACAACAGATTGCGCGATTACTGGCTGATCGAGGGTATCAGGAAGCAGTGACCTATTCTTTCGTGGATAAAGAGTCACAACAACGTATCAATCCCGGACTCGAACCTTTGCCATTAGTTAACCCTATTTCATCAGAGTTAGCAGTCATGCGAACCTCAATCTGGCCGGGGTTGTTAAAGACCGTTGAATATAATCAGAAACGTCAACATGACCTTATAAAGCTATTTGAGTCTGGACTTAAATTTGTACCCGGTGAAGATGGCCTGGTTCAGACACCCGTTATTGCAGGAGTAATAGCCGGTCGACGTTTGGCGGAAAACTGGGAAGCTGCTAATGAACAGGTTGATTTTTTTGATTTGAAAGGTGATCTGGAAGCTATTTTCAGACTGACTGCCGCAGAAGCAGATTTTAAGTTCACCAGTAGTCAGCATGATGCATTACACCCGGGACAAACGGCTGAAATCTCTCGTAACGGGAAAGTTTGTGGCATAATTGGTAAATTACACCCTGAAATACATAAGGCATTTGACCTGGAAGGGCCTGTTTTTGTCTTTGAGCTCGAGTTAAAACCACTGTTAAAACGAAAATTACCTGCATTTAACAGCTTATCGAAATTTCCCTCCATTCGTCGGGATCTGGCCATTTTAGTAAAAGAAAACGTGACTTCGTCGCAAATTGTTGATTTAATTGGACAAACCGCCAAACATTGGCTAAATAATATAGTAATATTTGATATTTATCGTGGCAAGGGAATTGAACCTGGCTATAAGAGTGTTGCGGTAGGCTTTAATTTGCAACGTTCAGATAGAACATTTAAAGACGCTGAGATAAATAAAACGGTTGAACGCATTATTTCAACACTCACTAAAGAACTAGATGCGGTATTGAGGGATTAGCAATGGCACTGACAAAAGCAGATATGGCCGAACGCCTTTTTGAGGATTTAGGCTTAAATAAACGTGAAGCTAAAGAGATGGTTGAGGGGTTTTACGCTGAAATACGTGACTCTCTGGCCACTAACCGGCAGGTAAAACTGTCTGGCTTTGGTAATTTTGACTTACGGGACAAGAAACAACGTCCTGGACGCAACCCTAAAACAGGGGAAGAAATTCCGATTAGTGCACGTCGAGTGGTCACTTTTCGCCCAGGACAAAAATTAAAAGCCCGAGTAGAGGCCTATGCTGGAAGCAAGTAATAATAATGAACTGTTACCAATCCCCGATAAACGTTATTTTACCATTGGAGAAGTGAGCGAGTTATGCCACGTTAAGCCACATGTGTTGCGTTATTG
>JADGFG010000304.1 GCA_016743995.1 Kangiellaceae bacterium
GTTATAATCCCAACCGACATCCGACGGTAGAGACATCAATATAGATTCTGTTCTTCCCCCTGTTTGCAGACCAAATAAGGTTCCCCTGTCATAGACCAGGTTAAACTCGACATAACGACCTCGTCGAATTTTTTGAAATTGCTTTTCTTTTTCGGTAAACACCTGATTTTTTCGCTTGTTTAAGATCGGTATATAAGCGGGTACAAAATGCTCGCCTACACTTCGAGTAAATTCAAATGATTTTTCAAATCCAGGTTCATTTAAATCATCAAAAAACAAACCACCAATTCCACGTGGCTCATTTCGATGTTTGATGAAAAAATATTCATCACACCATTTTTTGTACTTTCTATATGCGTCTACTCCAAGAGAGCTACAGGCTTGTTTAGCAACCTGATGCCAATGGACACAATCCTCTTCAAAAGCGTAATAAGGCGTTAAGTCAAACCCACCACCAAACCACCATACAGGATTTTTTCCTTCCTTTTCCGCAACAAAGAATCGTACATTCATATGAGTTGTTGGTACATAAGGATTTGTTGGGTGGATAACCAGAGAAACCCCCATTGCCTGAAAACTCCTACCCTCAAGCTCTGGTCTGGCGGCAGTCGCAGAAACAGGTAACTTTTCACCATAAACATGAGAAAAATTGACACCCGCTTTCTCAATGACAGAACCGTTAACCATTACGCGAGTCCGCCCGCCTCCACCGCAGTCTCTGACCCATTGATCAGTACGAAAGTTCTGCCTGGTATCAGCAACCTCTAATTCAGCACAAATTTTATCTTGTAAATCTAATAAATAATTTTTTACCGATGATATATCAGTCATTTATTGAGCCCTGAATTTAAAATAAAGTAAAACAACAATGAAAGTCGAATTTACAATACAGTCTAACAATAAATGTTAATACGATGTATTTATTTTATGACCAGACCAAGCGATCTAATCTCTGAGTACAGTATTGCTAATTAAATCGATTATACGTGAATTTCTCTGGCCACCACAGCTACCACCAACAACGAGATCAAGCTCCTTTATCATCTGATTTCTAACCAGTGTGGTACGATCTAACTCCGGCTTACCGGTGATATTGCAGCTTGTTGAAACAATAGCCTTATTCATTTTCTGGCAGATTTGCCTGGCAACAGGATTCTGAGTCAGACGGACGGCTAACGTGTCGTTATTGCCGGATAAAAGAGATGAAGTCTCTTGTCTTCTGGGTAGAAGCCAGGTCGTCGCACGCTTTTGACAAGAATTAAGTTGATGTAACTGACGGGCAGTAAGCGGGCAAATGAGTGAGTTTACTTGAGAAAAATCGCTCACCAGAAGAATCAGACCTTTACTGGCGGGCCGATTTTTAACATCAAGAATTTTTTCAATGGCATTAAACTGGTCAAAAAGACATCCAATGCCGTAGACAGATTCCGTGGGGTACGCAATTACGCCCCCACCTATAAGCACTCGGGCAATACAACTTAACTGCCATTGAGTTAACATTTTCTGTTCTTTAATAATATAAATGGTTAGCCATTTAGCTTTTTCTGTAACGCGGCATCTTTAGCGATTACGGCATCTGCATTTTGCTTTCGGTCCTCTGCAACTCGTTTTGCTATGGCAGGATCTGCGATCCCCAACATTTGAGCAGCCAGATAAGCCGCATTTTTTGCACCCGCTTTACCAATGGCTACTGTAGCTACCGGTACCCCGGCAGGCATCATTACGGTAGATAAAAGTGCATCTTCACCTTTCAAAGGACCACCATCCATTGGAACTCCAATCACTGGTCTGGTCGTTAAACCAGCGACAGCACCTGCAAGGTGGGCAGCCAGACCTGCAGCACAAATAAAGACCTCGCAACCACGCGTTTCAGCGCTGGTTACATATTCATGAGTGGCTGCAGGTGTACGATGCGCAGAAGTTACTTTAACTTCTGCAGGTATTTCTAATCCTTTTAGTACGTTTAACGTATTTTCCATAACTGGCCAGTCAGAATCTGACCCCATTAAAATAGCCACAAATGCTTTACTCATCAATAATTACCTTAAATTTAGCGTTTAAATAAATGTCTGGTTAAACTACAAAAAGGCTAAAATTCAACCAGGAAAAAACAGAACGCTATTCTAACAAACCCACAAATAAAAAGAAAAGTGCTTTCTGATGTTTAATAGCTGATAATTGATTCTATAAAATATACGCCATTCGCTATCTACCGAAGAGTTGAGTAAACTGTATTGCAAAATCAATGTAGGGTATCTCAATGAATAATCAACAATTTGACAACATCGACCAGCTTGCATTGGAAAAAATAATGCGAGCCAGAAGAGATGTCAGAGGAAATCGCTTTTCCAACACGCCAGTTTCCCAGACTGATATAGATAAAATCCTTAATGCAGCGAGCCTTGCACCATCAGTTGGATTTTCTCAACCGTGGGAATTTGTGATCATAGACAAGCCAACAATAAAAGAACAGATACTGACCAACTTTAATAAAGTTAATAAAAAAGCAAAACACCAGTTTTCAGAAAGTAAACAGGAAGAATATGCAAAATTGACGCTTGAAGGAATTCAACAATCACCTGTTAACATTGCGGTTTTTTATCGCCCTTCTAAACTACCGGTGCTAGGCCAGTACTCCATGCAGGAAACCGGTCGCTATAGTGTTATCTGCGCCATTCAAAATATGTGGCTAATGGCAAGAACTCTGAACATAGGAATAGGCTGGGTAAGTATACTGGATCCTCAAGAAGTGAAAAACACGTTAAATGCTCCCTGTGAGGCAGAATTTATTGCTTATCTTTGTGTCGGACATGTAACGGAGTTTCTCGATAAACCTGAACTAGAAAAGCTTAACTGGAAAACAAGAAAACCAATTGAATCAGTCACCTACAATAATTCTTACTGAACCGTTAATCGCCACTCAACCTCAACTCGGGATAAGGACAATCAGAAAATATGATTGATATTAACGAGTTATCAACAATTAGAGCGCATTCAACTAGTAGAGTAATGTCAATGTGATATCCAATTCAACTATTTTAGTGGATATCCAGGCAAGTTTGCGTAGTAGTAACTGGTTATTGGAAGCAAGCTTGATAGCGGAGAGCCACTAAAATAATTGCGTTGGATTGTTGTGCTTATCCCCAGTTGAGGTTTTTTAATGTAAGCAACCAGCAATATCTAAATGTAATGCCTCATCATCTTTCAATAACAAACACCAGGCAAAAAAAAAGCCCACCATCAAGGTGAGCTTTCTTTTCAATTAAATGCCTGACGTTGACCTACTTTCACATGGGGAAACCCCACACTAT
>JADGFG010000089.1:0-12758 GCA_016743995.1 Kangiellaceae bacterium
ATATTACAGCAAATATATCAAACGCTACAAGAAACATATTTTCTTAACAACTAGAAGAAAAGACTGACAACAGGTATCAATAGCACCAAAGAACAAAAAAAGAACAACATTAGAATTGATAAGTTAAAGAACCATTTATTTCCAGTCAACTAATACAAAATCCGTCTGCATCAAATTAGTTTTAAATATAGAGCTAATTTTATTTCGGCATCTACAATACTCCCCCTCTTCAGAATTTTCACAAACTAAAATCAGCATTCCGGCATATAATTATACCTATGCTACGTTGTCAGCATATTATTTAGCACTTCTAACTAGTATCACTCGTCCGTTTAAGCAGAGAGTTAGTTGAAGTATCGATGAGTACATTTAATTCAACAAATACTCAAGTACGCTAAACAATCATGCCTGAATCAACTTAAAAATCATTAATCTCTAACCGAACAAACCTCAGCAGATTAACAAGAACAAGGATTAACTTATTTAAAAAGCAAAAAAATTACTCTTGTTTTTGTAACTGATTTATCAGTTCAAAAAATTGTTTACTCGGTGCTTTCTCTTGTATAATTTCTTGTTGCTCAAGCTTACCCCCAGTACTACTTACCTTGCTAAGTTCTGTTTTCCCGCTTAACTTATCAGGTCCACTAGAATGCCCATATATACTGAGCAAAACGTAAATTTATAATACTCCAGTCATCAAAGTCGCGTAAAACCTCAGTGTTAACCCCGTTATTGTTAACATCAAAATTGGTTAATGCTTCTGTTGAATCTCCATTACAGTTATAGTCTACCGATGTTGAAGCATTCGTTCTTAAGCCAGAAGAATAATCAATTAAGAAATCACTTGCGGGTCCAATAAAGGTAACTCCGGGACATCCACTCACTAAAACTCGTTCCTGGTTCCAAAGTGAGCAGACACTTTTTTAGACAAGCTGATATTTTCCTCTCCAAACAAAATCCTCTAAAAATAAAGACCATACAATTTATTTTCACAATCATACAAGTCAATCATGCCTTCGAACCCAAATCCTAACTTCTCCAGCAAACCAGAGGACCGTAGATTATTAACTTTAGTGATAGCTATCACTCTATCTAATCCAAAATCACAATTCGCAATTTTTAGGACTGCCTCAGCAGATTCTTTAGCATACCCCTTAGACCAGTGTTGTTTTAAAAATGAATAACCTAAATCGGCATCTTCTAACGTTTCTCTCTTAAGTAAACCACACATTCCAATAGGTTCTTGTGTTTCCTTTAATTCGACCAGATACAAGCCGAAGCCGAACTCCTTGTAGCTGGCCATTGGACCGTCATTCAAATATTTCATCGCATCATCATTAGTACGTACTTCCTTATCACCGATACCTGCGATGAAAGAAGGTTCATTCAAAAGGCGAACAATAAACTCACCGTCTTTTTCTGAAAAATGACTGATACGTAATCGATTCGTTTCACAAATAATCATAAGGTAGCTCTTTTTAACTCAATTGTAGTTTTTGAAAATGGCCATTGAATATTGGACCAGTACGATTATTGCTCTATACAAAGCATGAGGTAAAATGATATAAACTAACCCAAGCATTAGATTTTCTAATAAAGAAGCAATTAAATATGAACAAATCCCCCCCTCTCAAGGCTATTCAGTATTTTTCAACGACGGCCCGTCATTTGAGCTTTAGTCGAGCGGCAGAAGAGCTGTGCGTCACCCAAAGTGCGGTCAGTCATCAGGTGAAATTGTTGGAGGAATTTTATAACAAGAAACTTCTTATTCGCCAAGGCAAACGAATATCCCTCACTCAAGAAGGCGACGCCTTAAACTCCGTGGTCAAAGATAGTTTGCAGCGGATAGAAACCGTGAGTAATCACCTATTAAAAGCGCCCGAAACAAATTTAAGAATTATCGCTCAGACCTCAATTGCCACTGAATGGCTTGCACCAAGGCTCGCATATTTTAAGCAATCATTTCCTGATATATCATGTTATCTAACTATGGAATCTATGGCTGCAAGTTTTGACCCGCAAGCGTTTGATATTGTCATAGGGACTTGGCCAACTCCCGATAATTTTGTATCCACTAAATTAAGAGATGAATACTGGTTTCCAGTATGCACACCCTCCCTCAAAGCAAAAATTGATGCCAATCAGAGTGCCTCTATTTTGACGTTACCTTTATACTCCTCTGAAAACGGCGAAGATTGGCAACTGTGGATGCAAAGGCAACAACTTAGACGTCTGGCAATCGTACGCATGGAGCATTTCGGGTTAGCCTTACTAGCCACTAAAGCGTCATTAAGCGGAGAAGGTGTTGCGTTAAGTAATCGATTTTTGGCTGAAGATTTAATTAATCAAGGAAAACTAGTTTCCTTTCCTCAATGGCAATACCAACTGCCCTGGGGCCAGTATCATGTCCATTATCGGCAAGGCAGCCATTTTTCTAATGCCGTTCAATCCTTTGTTGAGTGGTTGCAGTTACAGATCAGTAATAAAGGCGACTAATAATAATGCATTAATTAACAATAATGATACCGTTATTCATGAGCTTGTTTTTAAATAACGGTCAAAACTTTAAAACTGGACATCCAACAGGTAAACAAAAATAAAATAAGTAATCAGCACAACGGCGGAAAAAATATTAAAGCGATAAAAAGCATCGAAAAAACTTTTTATTTTTACTCGTCTTCTTTTTTCTTCCTGGGTGGGGTAGTTTTCCATTTCCAGGTCAGCTCAAGTCTGGACATCCATAATTATCCTTTCAAAACAGAATTAATTATATCAACCCGAGATGCAGTTGTATCAAAAGGACATTCATATACGGCGTGTCATGCATTATCGATCTAAATACCCCACTCTTTTTCATAACCTGAACTTTCTAAATAGCCACCTAGTGAATTATACAGTTCTCCTGTCCAGTACTGTGAACTTCCCTCACAGGGTAAAATCACATTTCCTTCGGTAGATTCATTGATCATTTGCCAAAAGAATTTACTTAGCACACTTGCTTCTTCACTTGACGTTACAACACCATGCGTTATGATTTCTTTTGCTTTCTGGTTATTTAGTTTGTCAGCAAAAAATAAAGCTACTATTTTTTCTTCATTGTAACCATATTCGATCATAGTGCTTTCCTCGTCTCCTTCTTATACCGGGGCTAACATCCACCACTCAAAACATACCGAAATCATCACTACTTTCAGTACCATAAGCAGAATATCTGACCTTCCTTTTGTAACCATTATTATCTGGGGTTACGGAATAATACTAATAAAGCAAATATACTTTAATTAATGGGAGTCCTAAAAAATACGTATGGCAACCACAACTTGTTAGCAATTACTTATTCCAAGTTAGGACTATAGTCTTTTTTAGGCGCGTTAGCTTTAGGGACAATGGTGGTTTTTAAAACCATACTTAACGGCTTCTTTTATTCGCTCCTGCCGGGTTTGATTTATCAGACTGAGGTTATTACCTGTCAGCCCCGTCTGTACCATATACATATAAATCTATTCTATCAATTCTTCGTTTGTGACATAAATAGCTATCAACTGGTTAATCAGGCAACTTATTTTTACTACTGCCTCTTTAATTTCCACCGCTTAATTTGCCTCCCTTAATTTCACAACCTCGTAATCCATGAAAGTTAGTTTATTGATTTTTTTACACGTTTTTTCATGAATTGGCTGTCCGCAATTTGTCTTTGCGCGATTTGTCTTTTTATAACTTCTAAAGTGATTCAGTTAACAAAAGTCGTCTCATACATTTCTTCTAATATTTCTGTCAATTGTCTGCAATATAAGGAAAAATAAAAATTAATAAGTACCAACTACAATCTGCTTAATAAGAATACAGTTTTACACAATCACGCGTCTATTTAACCGATTTATTTGAGATAATCCTGCTGATTCAATCGTTAGTGACTATAAAGATTACTTCAAAGCATCTCTCTAAGGAAGGCTTTTGAATTTACCATTACGTTCAACGTAAATTTTATTCTCTCTATACCAGTAAGGGATACTAAGACATGAAAAAATTCAGACAAATAAAAATGGTGCTTTTTTGCGCGCTATTAACGAGTGGTTGTGGCGGAGGAGATTCCACGACAACAAAAAAAACTTCACCAGTAGAAACAGGGCAGCCTCCCATAACAGGGCTGCATCCCACAGAACTAAAGGACTTTACGCTACATGTTAATGTAACAGGACAAATGGATAAAGTTGATGTTTACTGGCTAAATAAGGAAAAGACAGAGATTTATCAGCTTAAAAGTGGCAGTAAAACAACGTTAAAACATCAAATCTATAGCTTTATTAAGCCTACTGTAATCGACACACCGCTGTTTGATTGTCATCCAAAGCTGACCAAAATTACGGACTATGAATATAACCTGGATGTGAACTGTGTTCCTGAGTTACGAGAGATAACTGTAAGACCTAAAGTAATGACCAATAGCGTCTATTACCCGGTCACTCTAACTTCTGCTTCAGGTAAAATAAGGGGAACAGCTCAAAGTAAAAATCGTTATTTTACAAAAAACCACATTTACAATAGCTTTACTTTCAAACAGTCTGCGATAGATGATAGCTTTCCACAAATTGTCTCAACTGGTGGCCCTCAGGAATGTAAATTAACTAAGGATGGAAAATTTTACTCCAAAGTTAATATGCCTTATTCCTTTAGATTTGAATGTACCCCCTATACTTTAGCCTTTGGTAAAAATGAAAAGAATAATGAAGAATTACTGATATTTAGTAAAGACAAAGTCAAACCATTTAATAGCGAAAATTCCATTACCTTAGAACCTGACTCTTCATATTACTGGTTAGAAGACAAAATCTGGTTTATTGCTAAAGATAAGTCTCTTTATTCAATTCCAGTTGTTAACGGCAAAGCGGGAATATCAGTAAAACACAGCATCATGCCTGCAAGTTTAATCACCAATGAAGGTACATTATTTGCCCTGGTTACCAGTAACGCTGGCAGTGAGTTGCACCTCTACAAAGATGGAAAGTGGAAATCAGAACCTTACAAATACAGCTCACTCTTTGCTATCGGTAGCTTCCACAAACTCGGCGATAACCTGGAGCTTTTTTTAAGTCCAGATACAACCAACACACAAGGAGGGTTCAAGCTCTTAACAATCAGCCCTGATGCAAACATCAGCGAAAGTACCATACCTTCTGCAATCAAATCGCTGGCAGCAAAACCGATATTCAAATATGACAACATCGAGCTCATTCTGGGTAAAGATGCTAATGACAAAGTTTTGCTTAATCTTAAAGGTACGGATGCGACAGAAGCACTATCGGAAAAAACGATTAAAGCAATGACCTTGTGGGAAAATAAAAGTGGCAATCAATTTCTGTTTTATATTGAAAATGGAGCAAGAACAGTCAAACAATTCAAGGAAAAAACAACTACAGAAGCAGAAATTGCCAAAGTGTTAAAAACAAAAAGCTTTGACTGGCTTGACGGTAACCTTAATGTACTATTAGCGGGAGTTTACACGGACAATGGCAATAGTAAAAATCAAGTTAAGAAGCTTATTTATTCTACAGCACAAAATAATATATTGTCTGAGGTCATGAAATCTGAGAGTTTATTTATTAAAAATACCTCAGATGTTGTGAAGGGACGCTCATTCCTTTTTTATAGTGAAGGTAACACAATGGGCAAGCTTATCGCTTTGGTAACCCCCCAAATTAATGAAATGATGAGTAATGCAACTAAGAACGACCTTTTTAATTATGATATTATGTACACCTCTCCATTTCATAGCATTTTAAAAAACAACACTACCCAGGCGATGATATCATACCCTGTTTTACCTTACCTCCAATAAAAACAGCTACTTCATTCAGGGGGGCTTCCCCCTGTTTTATTAAAAACTCGAATGATACGACTAATGTTCAGCAACAAAAATTTACGAAAATAGCTCTGAATAACTAGAGTGAAACATTGATTAACTCACTTCTCCCAAAGCTTCCAGTGCATCAGAAAGTTGCGCCACTGGTTTTATAGTAATCCCTTTAATAGCTTTTTTAGGCGCGTTAGCTTTAGGAACAATGGCTGTTTTAAAACCATGCTTAACTGCTTCTTTTATTCGCTCCTGTCCATTGGGAACCGGACGAATTTCTCCGGCCAGACCGACTTCACCAAACACTAATAAATCTTGTGGTAACGGCTGATTTTTCAGGCTGGAAACCACTGCAATCAGTAATGCGAGATCGGCGCTGGTTTCCATGACTCTCACCCCACCAACCACATTTAGAAAGACATCCTGGTCATGACAGAAAATACCACCATGCCTGGACAAAACCGCAAGCAACATGGCAAGACGATTTTGATCGAGCCCCACGGCAACTCTTCGTGGGTTACCCAGTTGAGATTCGTCCACCAGTGCCTGCACTTCAACCAGTAATGGCCGAGACCCTTCCCAGGTGACGGTAACAGCACTGCCCGCTGCAGGCTGCTGATAACGAGACAAAAAGATGGCGCTGGGGTTTTGAACTTCTTTTAAACCTTCTTCGCTCATGGCAAATACACCCAGTTCATTAACGGCACCAAAACGATTTTTAACCGCTCTGAGTATTCGATAACGCCCATCTCTTTCGCCTTCAAAATAGAGTACGGCATCGACCATGTGTTCGAGTACTCTGGGCCCTGCCAGTGCACCGTCTTTGGTCACGTGACCCACCACAAATAAGGCAATGCCTTTCTGTTTTGCAAACCTGACCAGTTGCGCGGTACTTTCACGAACCTGTGCAACACCACCGGGGGCTGACTGTAATAGTTCAGTGTAAATGGTCTGAATAGAGTCAATAACCATAATTTGTGGTAACTCTTTTTGCGCCATGGCGATAATGGTTTCTACCTGGGTTTCGGTTAACAGGCTGAGGTTATCACCTGCCAGTCCCAGGCGCCTGGCGCGCATAGAAATCTGTTGTGCAGATTCTTCGCCTGTAACATAAACCGCCTTAAACTGATTACTCAGGTGACACATGGTCTGCAATAAAATGGTGGATTTACCAATGCCCGGATCACCACCAATCAGCACCACAGAGCCTGGCACCAGGCCGCCGCCCAGCACTCGATCCAGCTCACTCAGTGTAGTGGCTATTCTGGCGGTGTCGCTGTGTTTAACTTCACTTAATTTCTGTAGCTGTTTTTCAGCGCCAGCATAACCTGCAAAGCGGGCATTCTGTGCTGGCTTTTTACTTTCAACCTGTTCACTAAGGCAATTCCACTGTCCACAGTCACTACACTGCCCCGACCATTTCGGTGCAATAGCACCACATTCATTACAGACAAACTGTACTTTTACTTTTGACATATCGGTTTAAATTCTTCTACTTTTTGAGAGAGGTTTTATCTACTGGCTTCCAGCTGACGGCAATGCTACACTCGGTAGCTATCAGTTGAGCTAACATAACATATCTTTATGACGAATCAACCCGATACAGAAAATAAACCTGCTGAGATGTCTTCTGCTCATACGCCGGAGAATAGTAAGGCTACAACCAATAATGTCAATCAGTCTGAAGCAAACTCTCATCAACCAGGCTCGCCAGGAATTTTGAGCATTTTTCAGAGTGTACTGGCTGCCATGTTTGGTGTTCAGAGTGAAGAAAAGCGAATGCAGGATTTTGAGACGGGTAATGCAGCCAGCTACATTTTTGTGGGTGTGGTGATGGTTGTCATTTTTATTTTTACGCTGATTGCCATTGTTAATACCATTCTTGAAGATGCAGGTATGTCCTGATGATAACCATTAAGCGCGCGTCGATTTTACACCTTGAACAACTGCATCTGTTATTTGAAGAGTACCGAACATTTTATCACATGCCCGCCAACAAACCACAAAGTATGGCCTTTTTAAATGCCCGGTTCAAACAAAATGACTCGCTCATTTTTATTGCGTTTATGGAACATATGGCAGTTGGGTTTGTACAAATTTACCCTTTATTTTCATCCGCGGCCATGAAAAAAATCTGGTTACTCAATGATCTTTATGTGAATCCACTGGCACGACGAAAAGGTGTTGCAAGAAAACTGTTAACCACGGTTGAAAATGAAGCAAAAAAACAATCCATTTTTTCAATAAAGCTTGCAACAGCAGTCGACAACCACCAGGCAAAAGCGCTATACCATTCCTTAGATTACACAACCAATGATCAGTTTGAGCATTATAGTAAAAAAATTTAGTCTGACCAGGAAATAAGACTGCAGCAAGCGTTAAGTTTATTTATATCAGAGCGCTAATTGATCAATTTTTTGTCGAATTAAAAAATACCAGACACTGATACCAAACATGATAATAACCATGGGCACAGCAACAAGAATTAATAAAGACCAGCCCTGGCTAAACAGAATGTAACCGGCCGAAAGAGAACCAATTGCCTGAACAAAAAAGATAATAAAATCGTTAACCGCCTGAGTTTTAAAACGTTCATCGACTGAGTATGACTCTGGCAGCAAAAGAGTACCGGCGGTATAAAGAAAATTCCATCCCACACCCAACAAAACCAGCGCCCACCAGTAATGCATAACCTGCTTGCCAGTGAGCGCAAAAATAATGACGCCCACATAAAGCAGACAGCCCATTATCATCATATTGGCTTTACCCAGATAACGAATAAACAGAGCAGAAAAAAGTGATGGCAGATACATGGCGATGATATGACTTTGAATCACCCATTTGGTCGCCTGCAGAGAGTGCCCCTGAAGTGAGTGCATGCTTAAAGGTGTTGCCGTCATAATGTAACTCATTACCGAATAACCAATAGCACCGGCACAAACCGCAATAATAAAAACCGGTTGACGAATAATCTGCTTTAAAGGGCGGGCAACAGAGCCCGTTTTCGTTTCAGCGACGCCGATAGGGTCAAGGCGGGCAACAATTAACATTGAAAGACTAACCATAATAGCCAACCCCAGAAAAGAACCTGCAAAGCCATGAGCTGAATCAATCCAGTACTGGCCAGTCTCCGCCAGTTCCGGACCTAACATGGCGGCAAACATACCACTGACCATTAATACTGAAACCGCTTTGGGTGAATCGGTTAAATCTGGCAGGCTTTCAATGGCTGCAAAACGCATTTGCGCAACAAAGGCCATGCTGGCACCCATTAAAACACTACCCGCGATTAACAGACTGAAAATACTGTCAATGGCGGCAAACATACACAGCAGCGCGCCAATGACAGAAAGTAACAGGCCAAAAATGGTGCCCAGTCGTCTACCCAGTTTTTTCATTAACATCGAAGCGGGAATAACGGCGACGGCCGTACCAATAATTAACCCGGTGATAGGCAATGTTGCCAGTTCTGGCGTTGGCGCTATTTTTTCTCCGAGCAAACCGCCTGCAAAAACAACCATAGAAGAGGAGCACATGGCCAGCGGTTGCGCGGCAAATAATAACCAGTTATTTCTGGGTAACTGAACAAAAAATCGCCCGGTAAAGGCGATTAGAATTAGCAGACCAAGCGTGACAAGCAGTGTTGTAGGAAACATAGCGTTACTGCCTTTGCTGTCAGGTAGCGTCAATAGCCCTGATAGGGCTGTTAATGAGGTTCCTGCTCCTCAAGAGTCATTCCGCCGTTACCATCAAAACTGGAATCACCGTTTTCAGTATCATCCAGTTTAATCATCAATCGTAAGTCATTAGGCGAATCAGCATGATGGATGGCATCTTCATAAGTGACTTCACCCGATTTAAACAGTCTGAACAATGACTGGTCAAAGGTCTGCATACCCTGCTCATTCGATTTAGACATTAAGTCTTTTAACAAATGGACTTCACCTTTACGGATATGATCCGACACCAGCGGTGTATTGATTAAAATTTCTATGGCGGGTCGACGCCCTTTTCCGTCGGGTGTGGGGATCAATTGCTGTGCGACGATGGCTCGTAAGTTTAATGAAAGATCCATAAGAACCTGGTTATGTTTTTCTTTGGGGAAAAAGTGTAAAATTCTATCCAACGCCTGGTTGGCGTTATTTGCATGCAATGTACACATACATAAGTGACCGGTTTCAGCAAAGGCAACAGCATAGTCCATTGTTTCGGCGGTTCGTACCTCACCAATCAGAATAACATCGGGGGCCTGACGCAATGTGTTTTTTAATGCGGTTCCAAAAGAGTCTGTATCAATACCCACTTCTCGCTGGGTAATAATGCATTTGTCGTGATTATGTACAAATTCGATAGGGTCTTCGATGGATATAATATGCCCGGTAGTCGAACGATTTCTATAGCCAATCATTGATGCCAGTGAAGTTGATTTACCTGTGCCGGTCGCCCCTACAAAAATAATGAGTCCCCTTTTAGTTAACGACAATTTTTTCAGCATATTGGGGAGTCGTAAATCTTCAATGGTTGGAATTTGAGTTTCTATTCGTCGCAAAACCATACCAATATGGTTACGTTGCTGAAAAGCACTCACACGAAACCGGCCAATACCGGCGGCGCTAATTGCAAAGTTACACTCGCGAATATTGGCAAAGTCTCTGCGCTGTTCTTCATTCATAACACTCAGCACGACTTCTCTGGCTTTTTCGGGGCTGAGTGCGCGTTGAGTCACGGGCATGACTTTACCATGAATTTTAATACTGGGAGGAACACCGGCGGTAATGAAAAGATCCGATGCCTTTTTTGTAACCATTAATTTTAACAGACCTTCAAAATCCATCGTTCTTTAACTCCGGTATTACTTTTATTTTCTGATAACCGGATATTACCCGGATAACCATTGATTAACTGAAAGAAAACAGTATTAATAAAGACTCATTTAATTAACCAGTCATTTTATTAAGCCAGTCTTTAGAAGTCTTCTTTATTTTTCGCTTTGTCTCTTGCATCTTGTCGAGCAATCAGACCTTTAGCCAATAGATCTTTAAGACACTGATCGAGTGTCTGCATACCAACCCCAAGACCGGTCTGTATGGCACTGTACATTTGCGCCACTTTATCTTCTCTGATCAGATTTCGGATCGCTGGTGTACCAATCATAATTTCATGAGCGGCAATTCGACCGCCACCATTCTTTTTTAATAATGTTTGTGAAATAACCGCCTGCAATGACTCGGATAACATGGAGCGAGTCATGTCTTTTTCTGCTGCCGGGAAAACATCGACAATTCTATCGATTGTTTTGGCTGCAGAAGAAGTATGCAATGTGCCAAATACCAGATGCCCGGTTTCGGCAGCGGTTAATGCTAATCGAATGGTTTCCAGATCACGCATCTCACCAACCAGCACAATATCGGGATCTTCACGTAATGCTGAGCGTAATGCTTCACTAAATCCCAGCGTGTCGCGATGAACTTCACGCTGATTCATGAGACATTTTTTGCTCTCATGCACAAATTCGATAGGATCTTCTATAGTCAATATATGGCCGTAATGATTGTCATTAATATAATCAATCATGGCTGCAAGCGTGGTACTTTTACCCGAACCGGTTGGGCCCGTTACCAGTACAAGACCACGAGGATGCATACACATTTCTTTGAAAGACTGTGGTGCACCCAGCTCCTCCAGCGTTAGTACCTGAGAGGGAATGGTACGAAAAACAGCCGCAGCTCCACGATTCTGATTAAATGCATTAACACGAAAACGAGCAATACCCGGTAAGGCAAATGAAAAATCTATTTCATAAAACTCTTCAAAATCCTTTCGCTGTTTGTCGTTCATGATATCGTAAACCAGACTATGAACCATTTTATGATCCATAGGCGGTACATTAATTCGTCTGACGTCACCGTCGACTCGAATCATGGGTGGAAGACCAGCTGACAAATGCAGATCCGATGCTTTATTTTTCACACTGAAGGCAAGTAACTCAGTAATATCCATTAAAAGAATACTCCAACAATATTTGTTTTTGATGCTAAAATACTAGCGGATATTTTAATTGATTGATACTTTTACATTTTTAATCAATTTTGCTGACTAAAATCTATTCGATAATCCTGTCAAAGGATAGCTTAAGCTTGCAGAAAAGTACCTTTATGACTATAGCAGATCAAACACAATTAGCCGATCAAATACAGCTTGCTGATCGAATACGCCAAATCAGGCTAAAAATTGACGGTTTTCTACAAGAGACTCCGCTACCAGAACAGCAAGTCAGACTACTAGCGGTTAGTAAAACTCATCCTGCCAGCGCTGTACAATCCGCTTTTGAGAACGGTGTCACAGAATTTGGAGAAAGCTATCTTCAGGAGTCTCTTGATAAAATTAAAGCCTGTAAGTCACTATCAATTTGCTGGCATTTTATCGGCCCTGTTCAGAGTAATAAAACCAGAGCTATTGCTGAAAATTTTGACTGGGTGCAAAGTGTTGATAGAAGTAAAATTTTAAAGCGTCTGAACGAACAGAGACCAACATCAATGGGCCCCATTCAGGTTTGTATACAGGCCAATCTATTTGACGAGCCTCAGAAAAAAGGGGCAACCCGGGCAGAGTTACCCGAATTACTTGCAATTGCAGAGCAACTCCCCAATATCAGTCTTCGAGGATTAATGGTTATTCCGCCCAGGCAGAGTGAAATGAAAGAGCAGTTACGGCAATTTAACCAGGTGAGTCAATTATATAATCAACTTAAACAACAATTCGGTTCGATGGATACTTTATCCATGGGAATGAGTAATGATATTCACGCCGCTATTCAGGCAGGCAGTAACATGGTCAGAGTGGGCACTGCCATCTTTGGCGCAAGAGGAACAAACCACCAATGAGTACAAGTAGTCCTGTTTCAAAT
>JADGFG010000089.1:12768-18138 GCA_016743995.1 Kangiellaceae bacterium
AAATAAAACCACTGTTTCAACTCAGTCACCTGAAACGGTTAATCAGACATTTCATAAAATTGCCTTTATCGGCTGCGGTAATATGGCCAAATCGATTATTTCCGGGTTGATACAATCTGGCTGGCCTGCCAATAAAATTATTGCCAGCAACCCCACATCGGAAAAACTGGAAGCACTGATACAACAATTTAAGATCAACACAACCAATGATAATCTAATCGCAGCCGAATTTGCTGAAATTATTGTTTTTTGTGTCAAACCCCAGAAAATGGCCGATGTCTGCTCTCGATTATCTCGTCATGATTTTTCAGATAAACTGGTCATTTCTGTTGCTGCCGGTTACAAAATAGAAAGCATAGCGGAATATGTTGGGACTAATACGGCGGTTGTACGTGCAATGCCAAACACACCGGCCCTGATTGCTGCAGGAGCAACAGGTATTTATGCGAATCCAGAGGTAACACTTGTGCAGAAACAGGCTGTTAATGCCATTTTTTCTGCTGTTGGCACAACAGACTGGGTCGATGAAGAATCTCAGATTAATATTGTGACTGCCATTGCCGGAAGCTCACCCGCTTATGTCTTTTTATTGATGCAATCAATGATTGAGCAGGCAGTAGCGGCGGGTATGCCCGAAAAAACAGCAACCAGTTTAGTCACTCAGGCGGTTTCGGGCGCAGCTCAACTGGCTCAGGCTAGTCCGTCAAAATCTTTGACTACGTTGCGCAGAGAGGTCACTTCGCCGGGCGGCACTACTGCAGCAGCTATCACCAGTTTCAAAAACGATAACTTTGAAGATATCGTAAAAAATGCAGTTCAGGCTTCTATAAACAGAGGCGTTGAGCTGGGTAATCAGAATAAATAAATTAATTCTGGCTGCTTTAAAGTCAGGTTGAACGGACAGGTACTTTTTAATGAATCCATTTGCAGAAATTATTTCCATTGTTATCGACATCTACGTCGACATTATTTTATTGCGCTTTTTTTTACAGTATTTTCGTGCTGACTTTTATAACCCTTTGTCTCAATTTGTTGTCAAAGCGACCGATCCCATTGTAAAACCATTAAGAAAAATTATTCCTGGTATTGGCGGTCTGGACCTGTCTACGCTGGTAGCAGCCTGGCTGGTGATCATTGGTAAAATATTGCTGATATTTGTTTTATCAACCGGTTTTTCAAACTTTAACCTGCTAGCACTGGTTATCATGCCCATCTATATGGTTATTGCAGAGTGCGTCAAACTGTACATGTTTCTGATATTCGTCAGAGCAATCTCCAGTTGGTTTGCACAGGGTGGGCATAACCCGATCATCGGTGTTATTGGTCAACTGACAGAACCTTTACTGGCAAAGTTTAGAAAAATATTACCCATGGGCAGTGGATTTGATTTTACTCCCATGCTGGCAATACTGGCTTTGCTATTTACCCTGCGCATTCTCGATTATTATATTTTGCCTGTCATTCAAAAGCTGGTCAGCTAATGCAAAACATGCCGTATTAACTAATACGGCAGTACTTACGACTATTAACGCTTGTTAACACTTCATCATTTAATTTTTGTATTCCCTGATTTAATATTTTCCACCTTCTATACCCAAAGTCCCTCTATACCCAAAGTCCCTCTATACCCAAAGTCCCTGCGTAATGAACCAGGCTATCAACTGAGTTACTGATTACGTAAGAGCATACCAAACTCAATGACCTTACAGCAAAATCTCTTAACGAGATAAAAATATACCGCTAATTAGATTTATTCCTCCGTTAATCTAGAATAAACTCTAAATACAAGAACTATATTACGGATTTTTCTGGATATTCTGTTAGAATTCAGTAGGGGATAGAATGTATTTAAAGGCCTCATAACACTCAAGAAAAGCTTCACGTCGACCTGCCTGCATAAATGCACCCAGGCGAATTGAGTATAACAGAATTTAAAAATTATCATCCTATTAACAAATTAACCAGAACAGGGTCTCAATAAACCAATAATAACAATTGGCCCTCTATAATAAATAGAGCTAAAAAATGTCACGAGAATTTTCGGATAATATTGATTCCTTTGAGCAGTGGAAATCAGATATAGGTCGCTCACTCAGTCGCTTTCGTTTGTGGTTAAGACGTAATGAGCTCTTCGAAAAAAGTATCGATGACCGATTATTTAAGCTTCAGGAGTCACTAAAAAGCGAATACCTTACCCTGGCTTTCGTAGGTGAGTTTTCTCGCGGCAAAACCGAGCTGATTAATTCATTGTTCTTTGCTGAGTATGGCGAAAGAATACTACCGTCTGATGCTGGCCGCACAACCATGTGCCCGACCGAAATTTTTTATGATCGCAAGGAAAACCGCCCTTACCTCAGATTACTGCCTATTGAAACCAGACTGGAAGAAACAACGCTATCTGAATATAGAAAAATGCCCAGCCACTGGACCGAAGTTCCTCTGATGACCGCATCGGCTCAGGAAATGACTCATGCACTGTATACCATTACACAGACCAGGCAGGTGTCACTGGAAGAAGCGCTTAATCTGGGGTTTGAAGAATCAGCACTGGAATCTTGCGAATTTGATAAATCAAAATACGAAATTCCTGCGTGGCGACACGCCATGGTCAGTTTTTCTCACCCATTATTAAAGCAGGGGTTATGTATTCTGGATACACCAGGACTCAATGCGTTAGGTAGTGAGCCCGAGTTAACACTTAAACTACTCCCCCAGGTACAGGCTATTGTCTTTTTACTGGGCGCTGATACCGGCGTAACAGCCTCAGATATGGCTATATGGGAAAACTACATCCAGGCCATGGAAAGAAAAAACAATCTTGGGCTGTTTGCAGTTCTTAATAAAATTGATACGCTCTGGGATGGATTATCCAGTCGTAAAAAAATTGATAAAGCCATTCAGCGCATGTTGAACACCACGGCCAGGCAACTTCAACTACCTGTATCTCAAGTGCTTCCAATATCGGCACAAAAAGCTTTACTGGCAAAAGTTCGCGGCGATAAATCACTCTTAATAAAAAGCCAGATATCTGAGCTTGAACATCTGTTATCTGAAAGCCTGCTGGAAAATAAAGAGCAGATTATCTGGGATTCTGTCGTTCAGGAATCAATTTCTCTGGTTGAAGAAGCACAACAGTTACTCAGTAATAAAAGTGATAGAATTTACAAACAGCGTGACGAGTTTGAGTCGGTTACCGGTGATAATGATCAACGTGTCATTCAGTTAATTGCAGAAAACGAAAAAGAACTTAAGATCTTTGAAACTCGCATAGCTGCCATAAAACCAAGCCAGCGACTACTGGAAAGACAAACTCAGATATTACTCGCAACCATTGGCGGCGATATACTTTCCAAAGAAGTAGAAATGACGCTGGAAGAACTGGTCAACAGCAAAACGACCTTAGGCCTGTTTAAGCATATGCGACAGTTTTACATTGCCATTAATACCATCATGAAAGAGCTGACCAGAGAGGCCGAACTCACCAATAAAATGGCCATTTCTCTGTATGATAAGTTCAGTGATGACTTTGGGATGAAATTACTGGAACCCAAACTATTTCCAGCCAAACGACTTAGCCGCGATCTTGAAGAGATTATTCGAGGTTCAAAAAAACTTAATAATAGTATCTTTACAACCCTGACAGAACATAGCCTGGCAGTACGCCGCTTTTTCTCAGGCACAGTGAGCGATGTACTGGAGTTTTTTAAACTGACCAGAAAAGAGCTGATCAACTGGACACAGAATGTGATTCATCCTTTGACACATCAGTTAAAAGTGCAGCAGCAGCTCATTTCTGATCATCAACATGAGTTACATGATTTAAGTAAGTCAAAATCCAACCTGGAAGGTAAAATTAAGGCACTACAGCACTTAATCGGTGATATCGAAACCGAGAAACACAAATCTCTGGAAATTATTAACTTTTTAAAAGCGCAAAAACCCGCTGCAGATACCAGTAATATCGTTCGAATATCAACTGCAGGCCGCAAATAATTTGCGAGCTGTAGTCACTGGTAGCTGATTACGGAATTTATGTGTATGGTGCTAATGACCTCTGACATTAAAGGCTGAGTGTTGTAAAAGCATCATGCACATATGACACTCCCATTTCTGTCCTTAAAGATACTAATTTCGAGCTGACGGTTTAACCGCAATACGCTATACTCAATGCATACTATTGATCGAATAAACTCTCCTGGAGTTTGATATGTTTAACTTGTTTAACATCAGACTTTTAAATATTGCCATTTTTCAATTTAAAAATCTTATCTTTGTAATACTGCTAAGTCTATGCTCACTAACTGCGCAAGCCAATCAACATACTATTGGCGATGTAACAATTCATTATAATGCTTTTAACGCATCGATTATTCCGGCAGAGGTAGCTGCCCAGTACAAAATAGCCAGAAGTGCTCGTTCCGGTGTAGTTAATATCAGTGTGCTGAAAAATGGTAAACCCATTATTGCCAACATATTCGGGCATGGAAAAAACCTTGCAGGTCAGTTAAAAGAACTGGCATTTAAAGAAATAAAAGAGGACAAAGCTGTTTATTATATCGCCAGTTTTACTTACGGAAATGGCGAACAACTCATCTTTGATTTAAAGGTTCAGCCAGAGAAAAAAGATCTGCTTATTCCGCTTCGCTTTAAACAGCAACTATTTGTCGATAAAAAATAACGCTATATCGATAAATAAGAAAATAACCTGAAGACAAAGTCCGCCATGTAAAAAATAGTCAGCCTCACTGGTAGTTGATATAATCCGCATACAGTATTGACCTTTAGCCCAAAACTCAGAGCATCATGACACAGCCAGCACAAATCGTATTAGCCAGCGGAAACCAGAAGAAACTCAAAGAATTAAGCACTATCTTAAATGGTTTTTCAGTAAAACTGGTGCCGCAATCTCATTTTAATGTTAACGACGCTATTGAAGATGGCCTCACATTTGTTGAAAATGCCCTTAAAAAAGCCAGACACGCCTGCATTGAAACGGGGCTACCCAGTATTGCAGACGACTCTGGTATCGAAGTTGATTATCTGAACGGCGCTCCAGGCATTTTCTCCGCCAGATTTGCAGGTGAAAATTCTAATGATGAAGACAATTTAAATAAACTGCTTAGCGCCATGAAAAACGTAGACCCTTCACAAAGAACCGCTCGTTACCAATGCGTCATTGTTTATCTACGACATGCCAACGATCCCACCCCGTTAATCTGTCAGGCTAACTGGCAGGGAGAGCTTCGTCTAACCCGAGAAGGAACCGGGGGTTTTGGCTATGATCCCATTTTTTATTGCCCTGTTGCTAAAAAAACAGCCGCTGAAATGCAACCGGAAGAAAAAGCCAGAGTGAGCCACCGCGGCAAAGCG
>JADGFG010000090.1:0-11733 GCA_016743995.1 Kangiellaceae bacterium
CTCAAGTACCTCACGCCAGAGCAACAGTCATCAACACCAGCAGAACCATTTAATTACCTGATTATTCTGGACAACTCAAACTGGGCGCTGGCCTGTCACTCGGTGGGTGATGCCAAAAATCTTACCCGAGACGATGTTCGCTGGTCCGAACGTTCATCAAAAAGACCCTGGTTTGCAGGTATGGTGGTTGAATTTATGAGTGCGCTGCTCGAAGTTGATGAACTGATTAATATGCTGGCTGACAGTGTTTCTGATTAGATGTTTTGTACTAAAAACATATTCCAATATGAGATTTCCATTTAATTATTTACCCGCTCTTAATTCTTAATTCCAATAAAATAAAAGTTTCCTCAGGTTGCACTGGCTCTCTGCTTTTTGGTTGTAGTATTATTTGCTGACTGGTATAGCACTCATTCAGAGCGCTAACCAGAAGGTTTTTTATGGTAAATATAGAAGGATAGTGACAGAGTGATGGCAAAGAGTAGAAAGCCTTAGTTAAAAGTCATTTAGTAGGTCGTTGTCTTTTCAAAAAAATAAAAAGGATATGGAGTTGTTATGTCTCACCTGATAAAGCGAATTTTATTCACGGTTTGTATGTTATTTTCCCCTTTGCTTGCAGCTAATGTAAGCTGCTTGATAATTGATAAGCATAATATTTGCCCGGGTAAAACAAGGGTTTTTCCTGAATATGATTCTATAAAAAATAAATTTAACCCACCGGATTATTTGGTGCTAACTACCTCCTATAAAGAGCATGCTAAATGCAAGTTGGATGTCGACTGTGAGCTGGGTGTTGCTGGAAAAAAACAAAAACTGAAGCTGGATAATGACGGACAGTATAAAATGCTGTTTCTGTTTTATCAGGAGCGAGATATTTTAAACAAGGAAGTGGAAAATATACGGGCTATCGGCAATAGCCATATGGGAGACGAAGTTTTTGTTAAAAAATCAAAGGAGTCTATAAAACCTTTACGAAAAGTGATTGATGATTATATCGAAGCTGTAGAGACTGCTGGTTATGTCAAAATTATTCATAAACGATTTAATAACTGCAAAAAGGGAACTACTGTTCCCCAGATAGACCCTTTTAATAAGAAGCAAAAAGGAGACTTTTCTTTGTTAGAGAGCTTTATCAGGAACTGTAAGGAACTGGTGTTCATTGGTGAAGATGACTCTGAGGTGATTAAAAGCTTATTTGCTAAAGCAGGAAAAGAAGTTGAAGTCTATCGTGAAGGTTTAAAGGATTTAAAGACGGATAATCTTACCGCAGATAAAAATTCAAAGAATGTGCTTGAAAAGATACAAACTTATCTGAAAAATTACAACTATTTGTCTATTGCTGAAAGTGAACTATTTGGATTCTGCAAAGATGAAAAGCATTTTTCAAGACTACTCTTTGATGAGCATGAGAAAATAACACTTGATTCATCTGGCAGGTTTAAAATGTTTGTAGAGCGATGTTCTAAACTTGAATTAAATCCTGAGCAAACGGCACAAATGATAGTTGCATTACATAAAACATCAAAAATAACAAATGGTTATTCATCTAAGTTGAATTTAGATGATAATCAGTATACTGAACAGTATAAAGAAGTTGTTCAGAATATTAGTGATGTAAATAAGATTATCTATGAATACGGTTCTGACACTATTTTGTCAACTAAAACCAGGCAGGAGAAACTACAAGAGAAAACTTTAAAAGAGTATGAACAATGCTTGCAGACTTACCCGGTTGTTCTGCTACAAAAGACAGATAGCGAAAATGCAAAGTCGCTGACTGATTTTAAGTCAAAACTGGAAGGCTATGTTCAGCAATGTCAGAAAGCCATTCAATATCTTGTAAAGGTAAACAACACCGATAAATTGCAGAAATATCGTGAAGCCATTAAGCGTTCAATTGCCAGCATTAATACTTCCATTACCATATTATCGAATGCTTCAATACAAAATTCAGGAAATTTATCTGATGCATTTTCAATCAGTCGAGATATACAGCGTTCGACCGATAAGCTGGAGTTGCTTCTAGGAACGGGGTCTGATTTACCGTTGTTGGCTAATTGGCGTGCAGAACCGTTTACTTATCAGTTTTATGTCGGTGCAGAAGCAAGTAAAGTCTCAGATTTCGATACTTCTGCGAATGCGCGACTTGGCTTATTAACTTACATACGACCTGGTAAAAAACGACAATTTGTAAATAGCTACATAAAGGACTGTGAAGATGCATCAGTCCCATGTGGCGATTTTGGATGGTACGTACCGCACTGGTTTTTTACAGGGTTTTATAGTTCTTCGGCAGAACAATCGCCCGGTAACGCTGGGAATGGGGATAAAAATGAGAGCGTGCTTGAGTGGGATTCCGGCTTTTTCTGGCCTGTTCTATACAGTGTTCGAGGTTCCGGTAAAAACAGAACCGAGTTTATGTTCGGGCCGATATATTCTCGTGGCGGTAGAGCAATAGAGTACCCGAAATCGGATGCAAATGCTGGTAAAAGTAGCAAGTTTCTAGATCGTTATTACCGCGGAATACGCATGGCGTTTAATGAAGAAAGCTATTTTGATTTGATGATCGGACACTCTGAAAATATCAATAAAACTAATGAAAAGCGTTGGGAAATAAGAGGGCAATTCCCTGTGTCAAAACTGGGGGGAGGGCGTGTTTTTGTAGGTGGTCGAATCAATTTTGGACATAATGATAAAGAGTATCCAACAGCTAAAGATTCCTACAATCTCTACGTTATGTGGCAGACCAGTTTTGATGATTTATGGGCTAAGCCAACGGGTAAATGATTTTTTATTCGCAGCCTTTCAGGTATTAGTTTTTAAGAGCAAAAGCGTTTCGCAGCGCTTTGCTCTGACTGCGACATTCTTTTTTCTAGTGCTAAAAAAGAATGCAAAAAAGCCCTTTTGCGTTGGCACTGGGCATCGCTAATGAATTCTGTGCTTGAGTTGTAGTGACTAAGAACGCCTACCTGTTAATGGACTTTCTGCTTTTTAACTTCCTACGCTAACAAACACACCCTGCCGAGCGCCTGTGAACGGTTCCGTGGAATGCATGAAATGATGGAAAAGAAGGGGAATGTCTGAGCGCAGCGAGTTTTTCCCTTCCCATTATTTCACTGTCAGTTAATGACGACGGTGAAATCATATCGCTATCAAAATTTAAGAAAAACCAGTTCGCCTGAAGCGGAACAGACCTTTTGGTTACTTATTGGGGCTTTGGCCAAAAGACACTCGCAACAAAGCGTAGCCTTGCGAAACAAAGGAGTATAACTTTCCCGTCTTTTCTTTATAAGGTCAAAAGCGTTTCGCAGCGCTGCGCTCTGACTGCGACATTCTTTTTTCTAGCGCTAAAAAAGAATGCAAAAAAGCCTTTTGCGTTGGCACTGGGCATCGCTAATGAATTCTGTGTTTGAGTTTGGGTGGCTAAGAACGCCTGCCAGTTAAATTGCTTTTTGGCTTTTTAACTTCCTACTCTAACAACACCCCGGCCGAGCGCCTGTGAACGGCTTTGTGAAATGGATGAAATGATGGAAAAGAAGGGGAATGTCTGAGCGCAGCGAGTTTTTCCCTTCCCATTATTTCACTGTCAATGAATGACGACGGTGAAATCATATCGCTGTCAGAATTTAAGAAAAACCAGTTCGCCTGAAGCGGAACAGACCTTTTGGTGACTTTTGGGGCTTTGGCCAAAAGACACTCGCAACAAAGCGTAGCCTTGCGAAACAAAGGAGTATAACGTTCCGTCTTTTCTTTATAAGGTCAAAAGCGTTTCGCAGCGCTGCGCTCTGACTGCGACATTCTTTTTTCAGGTGCTAAAAAAGAATGCAAAAAAGCCCTTTTGCGTTGGCACTGGGCATCGCTAATGAATTTTGTGTTTGAGTTTTAGTGGCTAAGAACGCCCACCAGTTAATGGGCTTTCTGCTTTTTAACTTCCTACGCTAACAAACACCTCCTGCCGAGTGCCTGTGAACGGTTCCGTGGAATGCATGAAATCATGGAAAAGAAGGGGAATGTCTGAGCGCAGCGAATCCGCTTTTATGAGTGACCGAGTTTAACGGTCACTCAAGGGATATAACATTCAGGTTATCGAACCCAGATTAAAACTCATAAGCCACGGTCATTTTAATATTTCTGCCTGGCTCATAATCCATCAGATAAAGCTGACCAAAACGCGGGTGAAAAGACACGCCGGTTCTGGAAGATTGTGAAGCATAAAATTCATCAAACAGATTATCCACGCCAAACGCTACCGATAAACCTTCTGCAGTTTCTGGTAACCAGCGAGCAGAAACATTATGAATTTTATAACCGTCTTTTGCATTCTTTTGTGTGGCACCATCCAGATCCGGCGCTGCCTCAACATCATCAACCAGCATAAAATCCCAGTGTAATGTCAGGTCAACTGGCTCTAGTTCATAATCAAGATTAAAGCTCACCGTATCACCCTGTTGTCGATCAATACGTGCACCGTCCAGGCTCAGGAAGTTGGCTGTGTCCGCATGAGTATAATCAGCAAATGCCGCCAGTTCGCTATCCGCTTTTGAATAGGTCAGTAACAAGTCCAGGTTGCCACGTAAATAACCCACATAAGCTTCAAATCCATCTACGGTCATATCGCCTACATTATCTTTCCAGCTGGCACATCGTTGTCTAACGCTACAAGGTGGATCAGTCGGAACATTGGCATGGTCATAAATATAGTTGTCAATGTCCGTTCGGAAAAAAGTAACACCACTTCTGAAATTATCTGCGCCCATTACCGCCGCCTGATAAGCAACAGAAAACTCAGTGTTGACGCCTGTTTCCGCTTCAATCTCCGGGTTAGCCGTATCATGAAGCCCCGCACCAACAAATATTTCACCAATTTCTGGCCCTTTGAACAGCTGGGTAGAACCCAGTTTAAATAGCAGACTGTCTGTTGCTGCGTATTCTGCTGCTAATGCAAAAGTGACATCACTGAAAGTATCATTCACTACCGTTGAATCGATTTTATACTGTTCGTAACGTACGCCGGGAATAATGGTGAAGTGTCGGTTAAATGATAGAGTGTCCTGTAAATAAACCGCCGAACTTCTGGCATCTTCGCTTGCCTTTTCTACCGTATCAACAATGTAACGTGTGTCATACTGGATTACATCAACGCCATAGGTCAATTTGTGGTTCATTGAACTGATATCACCAATGGTTGTTACACCAATCATATTAAATCCAGTGTTTGTTGCTTCACCTTCATTAATAACCGCATAAGCCGGGTACCAGCTTTCCAGTCCGGTTTCGTCTCGCCACATCACACTGTCATTTTGAAACAATGCAAATTTTAACTGGCTGTTGTCCAGATCAATATCATAGTTCAGCGTCAACGTATCGCGGCTGAATTTAGTGGGATAAGTTAAGGGAATATTCAGTGCGTCAGCAATCGCTCGATCGGTTGCCAGTCCCATGTCCGGGCGATAGCTATAATTGCCTTCGTCATTATAGGCTTCATAACCTAATTTTATGCGTTGATAAGGCGTAATATCGTAACCCAGCTTTATCAGTGCATCGTCCAGATCACCTTTTAATCCGGTCACTTCGCCATTGGTTCCATCAATTACGTTACCGTCAGCATCAAGAATTTTTCCACCACCTACGGTAAAGTTATCTTTATCAACGCTGTTGTAATAAGCCAGAAAATCCAGGTTTTCTGTTAGTTGTCCATAACCGGATAACGCATAACTTTGTGAAGCGTTGTCATTATAGGAAGCCTGTAGTCTACCACCAAAACGTTGTTCACCAGCCAGCAGCTCTTGCGCATCGCGGGTTTCAAATCTTACTGAACCGCCTAGTCCACCATTAATGACTGAGTTTTTACCCACTTCAACATCCACCGACTTCAATATATCAGCGTGAATTTGCAGGTTACCCATATGATGGTACATATAAGTATTCTGATTGGCACCATCAATGGTAATCCGTAAATCTTTATCGTCCATGCTTCTGATAGTAATCCGCTGGTTCAGTGAATGAGCACCGCCCACATCAACACCAGGAATGGCTCTCAACAGGTCGCTGATATGATCGGCCTGTCTTATCGCCATGCTTTCACCGTCCATATACACGGAATTACTGGAAATCCTAGTGCCCCAGACGACAACATTTTTCTGCAGGCTTTCGATATCTTTCTGAGTGTCATTTTCAGCCTGTTTATTGACGTTTTCGGAAACCAGGTTTTGATCACCGGCTCCTGTTTGTTCTATTGGCCCAGACTGTTGAGCTGTAGTGTTGTCACTGGCCAGCAGTGCAAAAGGGGTTGCGGCCAGACCAAGGCAGGCTGCAAGGGAAAGAGAAGGGATATTTATCCGCGAGGACATAGTTTGCTCCATAGCTGTTCTAATTTGTAAAAGACAATGATAATGATTTGCAATCGCGGCAATTCTATCCTGTGTAGTGATAATTGAGAAGTATTTTTTTGTAAAATTATTGATAATTTCTATCTGTTTCTGATAAATGATTCATAGAATTTTATGCCGCTTTACGCTGTTAATTATTTCAACGCATTGATATAAGTCAATTTATACGTTTTTAGTGGTTCATTTTTAACAATTGATTAAGGCTATAGTTGAATAATGGCACGATTGCTCAGCTTTCCTTTTTGTTTTTAATGTTTATAATTTTCAGAAATTTCTGAAAATTAATGAGGTTGTTATGGGGTTACCTGTCGAACTTGAGTCTCTGGTTGTCCATTTTGGTGAAATGGGAAGTCGCTGGGGGTTTAACAGAACTGTCGGTCAAATGTTTGCCGTTATTGTATTTATCGAAGAGCCATTAAATGCCGATCAAATTGCCAATATGCTCAGTATTTCACGGGGAAACGTCAGTATGGGTCTTAAAGAGCTGCAGTCCTGGCAACTCATTCGTGTTCACAATGTTCCTGGTGACCGTAAAGATTACTTTAAACCAGCGGGCAGCATCTGGGAGTTGGCGCTTCAGGTTTTATCTGAACGTCGTAAAAGAGAAGTTGAACCAACCTTAACTTTGTTACGAACTCAGCTCATGCAGGAGGGTAGAGATCATAAAGCTTTTTCTCATGAAAGAGTGACGGAAATTCATGATTTGATTGAGTTATTTAACACCTGGTTCAATGATATTCAGAAATTAAAACCTGATAGTTTGCAAACGTTGTTAAAGTTAGGAGCAGGGGTTGGCAAGGTATTGGATTTTAAAGATAAGTTGATATCGAAAGACAAAAAGGTATCAAAAACAATTAAGCCGGAAGATTAGATTAACCGGAAAAATTAGCACGTCATTATTATTTCTCTGGAGCAGGGTATGTTAGAAACGTTTTTTCTCTCTCGAATTCAGTTTGCACTTAACATCAGTTTTCATTATTTATTTCCGAGTATTACCATAGCGTTAGCGTGGTTTCTTTTCTACTTTAAAATTCGTCATGATTTGTCAGGGCATCCTGTCTGGATGCGAATTTATCGATTCTGGGTAAAGATATTTGCATTATCTTTTGCGCTGGGAGTTGTGAGTGGTATTACCATGTCCTTTCAATTTGGCACCAACTGGCCTGGGTTCATGGAGCGGGTTGGCAACATTGCTGGGCCTTTATTAGGTTACGAAGTGCTGACTGCTTTTTTTATGGAAGCAACTTTTCTGGGGGCTATGCTTTTTGGAATGAAACGTTTGCCAGGCTGGCTTCACACCTTGTCAACTTTACTGGTGGCTATTGGAACTTCCATGTCTGCGTTCTGGATTCTGGCGCTTAACTCCTGGATGCAAACGCCTCAGGGCCATGAGCTTATTGACGGAATTGCCTACCCCGTTAGCTGGATGGAAATCATATTTAATCCGTCATTTCCTTACCGGATTACACATACGTTGCTTGCTTCTGGTTTAACTGCTTCCTTTTTAATTGCAGGCGTTTCCGCTTATAGAATATGGCGAGGTGATTCAAAAAAAGCACCGTTTATCGCGCTTAAAACTGCGATCATTACGGCTGCTTTTTTAATGCCGTTACAGATAATTGTGGGTGATTTACACGGATTAAATACACTTAAGCACCAACCTCAGAAAGTGGCCGCAATGGAAGGGATATGGGAGACGACTCAAGGAGCGCCACTGCTTTTATTTGCCATTCCTGATGAAAAGAATAGAACTAATCACTTTGAAGTGGGTATTCCTGATCTCGCCAGTCTTATCTTAACGCACGAAAGAAAAGGAGAAATAAAAGGACTTAACGAATTTAAGTCAGAGCATCCGCCAGTTGCCCCTGTCTTTTATAGCTTTAGAATTATGTTGGGAACTGGCATGCTAATGCTTGTTATTAGCTGGTTGAGTTGCTGGCAGCTGCTAAGAAGAAAAGTGTTATCTCGCGGGTTATTATTCGCTTTGTATACCATGACTTTTTCAGGCTGGGTAGCAACGCTGTCTGGCTGGTATGTGACGGAAATAGGGCGGCAACCCTATCTGGTTAGTGGTGTGCTTCGTGTCTCAGAGGCGGTTACCGATATTGCTCCATCTAATGTTATTTTTTCTCTGATTGTTTACGCGTCGGTTTATCTGTTTTTGTTTGTTGCTTATCTTCATACCATTTTTTATATGGCCAGAAAATCGATTAAAGTTGAAGAATATGAAACGTTGGACGCCTCAATGAAACAGCGTGTTGTTGATAAAGCGCTTGATAAGAAAGCTGTGCCAGTAAAAATGCTTAAAAGCAGCTTTAAAAACAATAAAGAGGTGTAAATAATGACTTTTGAACAGGCTTTACCTGATATTTTTTTATTGTTGATGGCCATTTCCGTTTTTCTGTATGCCATGCTTGATGGGTTTGACTTGGGCGTGGGTCTTTTATTGCCTCATGATAATAAAGAGTTTCGTAATCGTATGATTGCATCAATTGGGCCTTTCTGGGATGCCAATGAAACCTGGCTGGTACTGGCAATTGGAATTTTACTCATTGCATTTCCCCAGGCTTATTCAATGGTATTGAAAGAACTATATATTCCAGCACTTTTTCTGTTGATAGGGCTTATTTTACGCGGTGTTGCTTTTGATTTTAGAGCAAAGGCCGTAACAAAGTTTTCTTCACTATGGGACAAAACTTTTACCACAGGTTCTTGTATGACTTCACTGGCGCAGGGCTATATGCTGGGATCGTATGTGATGGGATTTGAAACACACGTTAGCGCCATTCTTTTTTCCTGTTTAAGTGCGGTTTGCGTTACTCTGGCTTACGCCAGTATTGGCGGCGCCTGGTTGGTGCTAAAAACCGACGGGGAGTTACAAAAACTGGCCGCCAGAAAAGCAAGAGTTGCAGGCTGGGGCATGGCGGTAGGCATAGTCTCAATCTGCATTATCAACCCTGTCATTAATCCGCTGATTATTGAGCGCTGGTTTACATTACCCCAGGCCATTTTACTAATGCCCATTCCTGTTATGAGTTTTATTTTGTTGCTAATCAACGATTATTATCTTAAGCATGTGCCGGTGGGAGGAGATAAAGCTTGCTGGTTACCTTTTGTTTGTATCAGCGTACTATTTTTTCTCTGCCTGCTTGGTCTGGCTTACAGTTTTTACCCTTACGTGATTCCCAACAAGTTACTGGCTGCTGATGCTGCCAGTGCGACGGCTTCGCTCAAATTTGTTTTTTATGGGGTTGCAATCGTCTTGCCGGTAATACTGGCCTACACCTTGTTGTCTTATCGTCTGTTTAAAGGTAAAACAACTAAGCTGGAATATTATTAATGAAATGCTTCAGTTGAAATGACTCCGCAGTAATAACAAACCAGTTTAATCTTATTGATTAAACTGGTTAATCGTTTTACAACTGAGAACAGGTTTATTTTTTAAAGTCTCTATAACTTACCTGCAATTTACCCAGTTCATTTTCTATCGCGCTGAGCGTAGAAAAGTATGCTCGATAACCATTTCCGCCGGTTATTGTTCCAACAATTTTTGCCGAGCGACCATATCGATAAGAAGTATTCGCTAAAACCGCCGAGCCACTGTCACCTCTATCAGCAAATCTGCGTCGGTTGTCGGTTTGTGTATGGCAGATATATCGCGTGCTACCCACATTAAAATTCACACAGGTTGCAGTGATCTTGCTAGCAGTCGTGCCAGTCGTTCTACCGGTTTTAAATACCGTGTCACCCACTACTGGAGTGGCGCCAGCTGTTCTCAGGTTCCACCAGGTTCTGTATCGTGAGCTACCGCCTTTCAGATTAAGGTCATGAGAGGCACGAGTTTTTAATACTGAGGTTTTAAACTGATTATAGTTTTTCCAGTGAGAGGGATAAGGCACAAAAACAATATCTGCTGTCAGACATTTTCCATTACCACATAAGTTGGGGTGGTAGCGGGTTTCAGCACCAGCTTTGCCAATAAGACTTCCACCTTGATAAAACCAGGTCGTGTCTGGTCCGGCAAGATTAGAAGTACAGTGCGATGAAGTGACAAAGCCAATTTCTCCATTTGCTCTTTTGGCGTTAAACCCCAGACTACAGGCTCCACCAGAGCTCATTTTAACTTCCAGTCCTCCTTGCATAGGACGAACTTTGTCGCGCAGAGTGGCAAAAGAAGTGATGGGGTCTGAAGTTTCAAAACGTACCGCACCTGCAGGAATCCCCGCATTGTCGATTAGCGCTTTTAATTCACTGAGATCAACGTCCTCTAACGTCGTAATGGTCAGGCTGTTATTAATTTCATCAATGTCCGATGAAATCACATCGGAAAAATCCAGTAAATCCTGTTTAATCAGTTGGTACCAGTCATAGAGTTCCGCAAATGAATAGTTAACCTGGCGTAATTGAATATTGTTTGCTAAATGCGGAGCCGGTGCTCTGTTAATGACTGAATTATTGCTAGAGGGTGAAAGTTTTTGATTCGGCTGAGCAAAAAGCTCATTTCCAAACTCTGTTTTTAACGCGGTAATTAACGAACTGAGTTGTGCATTTTCACTCTGGTTAATATTATTCATATTGAGCCGTAAAGACGGAGCGGCTATGTTTTGAGATAAAATGAGATTCCCTTTAGCATCGCGGTGTAACCCTGAAAAACTTTTCTCAGTAGCAGCAATGGCTCTTAGCCGGTCATCGGATGATTGAAAACTATCAGCTGAAAAAGCAGAAAATGGATAGCTACCAAGTAGTAAAAAAGTACAAAAGATATTCAGTTTTTTCATAAAAATATTCCATTGGTTGAATGAATTTTAGAGCATTACAAGATTGTTAACTGGTAATGCTTGAATAAAATTAATTATTCAGATAAAGCAACTAATATGCGCTTTAACACTAAGATAGTAATATTTGAAAGAGTTAAAATAAAATGATGATTGTAATTTGAGATTGTAAATATTGCCATCTGGAGAAATTTTACGGTTTATTTCTTTTGGCGATAATTGGGAGTAAGGTGATATTGAAATACAATTAATTAAAAAGTTAATCTTCAATAGTAAACAATAAAAAGAGAAGAATAGGCGGGTAAGTCAGAAAAAATAAGAGGTTAGAAAAATAAGCGGCCAGAATAGCCAGCCGCTTATTAAAGTTTATTCGTCGCCTTCAACATCCTCAACTAAAACAGGCTCTTTTCTCAGGTTAGCTTTTAACTGTCCTTTACGATGTGTCAGAGAAGCTTCCAGTTTTTTAATCGCATTATTCAACGCAGGGTAGAGGACTTCATTTTTGCCGTGAGCCGCCAGCTTGGCGCCTTCGTAATTAGTGCTGATTTCGACATGATGTTCATTGTGTT
>JADGFG010000090.1:11743-17910 GCA_016743995.1 Kangiellaceae bacterium
TGTGTTGTTTGGACAAAATAACATCAATATGAATCAGGCTGGGATAGCATTTTTTGATTTTTTCGAGTTTTTTTTCTATATCGGCAGAGATAGCGTCAGTAATGTCAACATGATGACCAGAAATTTCAATTTTCATAGGATTACCTTCTGTTGTTTTATTAACCATTAACAGTTCAAGAGCACTGTTCCGTAAGCGCAACTGTTGGAGAGTTATTCCAGTGTTTTCTGCAACTCTCATTAATCATTCTGAGGTTAATCTGTTAGAAATTCAAGTATTAAAGTCAATATTAGATTGCTTTAGATCAAATAGATGCATTGTGGGGATTGGTTACAGTTAATAAAGCACACCAGATTCGTCGAGTGCTTTATTATATGGCGATGTGTTGAATGTGGCGATGTGTTGATGTGTCGAATTGAGCTGTGATGGATTTTTGAGCAATACTGGCTTCATTAATAGCAATGTGGTTACCTGGGGGGAAATTTCGGCTAATTACTGAGCGACTTTGTCGTGAATAGGTGTATCAGGGTGTCTTTATTGGTAGAAAAGTTTGATTGTTAGCTTTTCAGGTATTATTTTATAAGGTCAAAAGCATTTCGCAGCGCTTTGCTCTGACTGCGACATTCTTTTTTCTAGTGCTAAAAAAGAATGCAAAAAAGCACTTTTACGTTGGCACTGGGCATCGCTAATCAATTCTGGTTTTGAGTTTGTGTGGCTAAGAACGCCTGCCTGTTAATGGGATTTCTGGTTTTTTTAACTGACTAGAACGGCCACTATCAGGTACTCCCTGCCGAGCGCTCGTGAACGATTCTGCGGAATGAATGAAATCATGGATAAGAAGGGGAAAGCGTTTCGTAGCGAAACGCTTTTGACCTTAGAAAATAACACATGAAAGGTATATACCTCTTACTCCATCCCAACCATATCTAACGGAGACTCTGGTGTAATCATGCCTTGATTTATTGCATTGGCATATTTCACCCGAATAGCCAGTTCCTGTTCAGTGGTCAGTGAATTCAAGTGGCTGACTAACTGTTTTGCGATATCAGTGTCCCAGTTGCCTGAGTTAATTGCGTTATCAACCAGTAAATCAGCTGCCTGGTAGTTACGCTGCTGTTGTTCTGTTGCTGCAGGTTGTGAACGACTGATTGTTTGATAATGAACAGAAGTGTCTGCTGTCTGGTTGTTCAGGCTTTTATCCTGAGCATTATGATAAGCATACGCTGACTGGTTCATTGATTTGTCTGTCGAAGCTGCATCTGTAGATATTTTATTGGCGGAGAGTGCATCTGTAGATGCAGTGCGATAAGAAATCAGGTTTCTGCTCAGTTCATCTCTTATTGTTTGCTCAATGAGCTGTTGTAATTTAACCTCGCTGTCAACTGCAGACTCGAACTGTGCTGTGACATCTTCAGTAGTTTCCATTGTACTTTTTTCAGTGTCGTCATTAAGACTGTTTAACTGAAACCCCAGTAGTAAACCGACGCCCAGAAACAGGCATCGGTTTAACCATTCATTTTTTATAAATGACATTTTATAGTGCTAACTTATAATACTTGCTTAAAGCACTTTGGGCGCAAATAATGAACCGCGATACACATTAGCTCGGGTACATTTGCCTGCTTTAACATTGACATAAATGTAAGAATTTGAAGTCGCATTGCGCAATACTCTCATAAGAGTCGCGTCACTGGTTGTACAGCTCTTGACCACACCTGCAGTCGTTCTTGACCATACAGTTACCACCGTACCCCGGTCACCAATGTGCAGTGCTTGCTTGGTATCGGCCGAGTTACGAGCTGTACCAAATGCGCCTCTGATATGAGTGGCAGAATTTGAAACCGAGTAGTTACTTTTTGTACCCGCAAAAGATTGAAAAGAAGTGGCTGATAGAATAGTCAGGATAGCAGCAGTTGATATTTTTTTGAATTTAGAGCAAGTATTCATATTAAATGTTTCCTTTTTAAAATGAAAAGTTAGCGAACCCTTTGTTCGCAGAAAAAAGGTTAGGAGCAGACAATATTTTTGTCAAATACGATTTTTGTTGTAACGGCAGTTATTAACTATATATTTTTAATTGAGATTAATTTATTGTTTCTGACGAAAAAAAGTTTTCACTTTCGATATTTTTTAATGGATTCATATCAATAAATGTAATTTCGTGATTTTTCTCACTGGATTTAAACGCGGTGAGAGATATCGCAACCCTTAAAAGAATGACAGCCTTTAAGATAATAACAGTCTTTAAGATAACAGCTTCTACTGGATGTTTCTCCATGTCGTCATTAAAACTATTGAGTTGAATTGCCAGTAAAAACCGACGCCCAGAGAAGGCATCGGTTTACCTGTTTATTTTTTAATAGTGGCATTTTAACTGATATTTAAGTGCTGGTTGAAAGCCGTTACCTAGAGTACTTTTGGCGCAAATAATGAACCACGATACACATTAGCTCGGGTGCATTTTCCTGCTTTAATATTGACGTAAATGTAAGAGTTTGAAGTGGCATGACGTAAAACCTTCATGACAGTCGCGTTACTGGTTGTGCAGCTCTTAACTACACCAGCAGCCGTTCTTGACCATACAGTTACCACCGTACCCCGATCACCAATATGAAGCGTCTGCCTGATATCGGCCGAATTACGAGCCGTACCAAATGCGCCTCTGATATGAGTGGCAGAATTTGAAACCGAGTAATTACTTTTTGTACCCGCAACAGATTGAAAAGAAGTGGCTGATAGAATAGTCAGGATAGCGGCGGTTGATAATTTTTTGAGCGTTGAGCAAGTATTCATAATAAATGTCTCCTTTTTAAAATGAAAGAATTGCGAACCTTTTATTCGCGGAAAAAAGGTTCGCAGAAAAAGGTTAAGAGCAGACAAATCTTTTGTCAATTATGAATTTTGTTGTAACAGCAGTTATTAATTATACATTTTAAGCAGAGATTAATCACAGGAAAATAGTGAGAAAAAGTTTTCACTTATGATATTTTTTAATGAAGTCATATCAATAAATGCTAATTCGTGGTTTTCTCAAAGGGTTTAAACGCGATAAGAGATACTGATTTTTTACAAAATTAAAACGGCTTTAGAATTAACGAGTTAATGCAAACAATTTTTGTGAGACAAACGGAATTGTTTTTTTTCAAGTAAGTTTTGTCAGAAGGCAAAACTTAAACAGTTAAACCTCATTACCAGAAAGTGAAAGCAGATTGTTATGGGAGATGTGATTAGTTAAACCCTGATTTGAGCGCTGCCCTCATTAAAATGGTGTCTGTTATTAGAACAGTTTTTTCAGCAAACTAGTTCATTGTAACTTTGTGCTGTTTGTAACATTTTTTATGATTGATAACAACGCAACAATGAGTCATGTCACCCCGGTTATAGCAATGGAGTTGTGTTTCCCTGATAAAAGTTAGTGTAATAATTATTGAGACCTGGTTAACGGAATTTTAGATATAACGCGATATAATCTCATATAAAGATAATGAAATAACGCGGAATTTTAACAGGAGAGTTAACAGAGTGAAATTGTACTATAAAGCCATAATTCTATTTTTTGCATCTATATTGGTCGCAGCCTGCGATGAAACACTTCAAATTGAACCACAAAAAAATGCGTTAACTGTAACTGAAGGACAGTCGATCACTATTTCTACTGCTGGTATTTCAACGGCATTAAGTAACAATATTGTCAGCTACAATTGGAAAGAAACAACTGGTTTTGACGTTCAATTTTCTGGTGAAAACACTGAGCAAATCGTGATAAGCGCGCCAGATGTTGACCAGGATACTGTTCTTGTTTTTCAAGCAACAATGACTGATCAAAATGGTCAGCGTGATTCCATTAAATTCTATTTAACGGTTCTTGATGTCTCAGATAACACTGACAACTCAGGTGGCGGTAATGGTTCCGGGGGTTCTGATAATGGTGGTGGATCCAATAATGGCGGCGGAACTGATAATGGCGGCGGAACTGATAATGGCGGCGGATCCGATAACGGCGGCGGAACGGATAACGGCGGCGGAACGGGTAACGGCGGCGGAACCGATAACGGCGGCGGAACCGATAATGGCGGCGGAACCGATAATGGCGGCGGAACCGATAATGGCGGCGGAACCGATAACGGTGGTGGAACCGATAACGGTGGTAATCCCCCAGCAACTCCTGTCATCACGCTTACACCGGACAATGTCACCGTCGAGGAAGAAAATGAAGTCAGTATCTCGTTTAGCACTTCCGGGTTTTCTGGTGCTGTCTCTGCGCCCAGGTTCAGACGAGTATCTGGGCCGGTTGTTCGGTATAGAACACAAGGTTCAGATACCATTATATTAACGGGTGCCCTAGTTAATCGGTCGGGCCAGTCTGTTTACTCCGTGACTGTCACTGACAACACCGGCGCATCGGCTTCAAAAAATATTGTTATTAATACGTTAAATACCGATGAAGACGGCGGTGGTACACCTGAGAGTGATCCAGAAATTATTAGTCCTGTGCCAGAAAGCGAGTTAAAAGGTGCATCAGTAACATTTCAGCGTCGTTCGCATCGAGATCTCAATCGCTGGAAAATTACAGTGACCGACACAAATGGTAAAGAACTAAAAAGTGAGACTTTAGCAGCATCGGCTGATAGTGTCACAATGGGAAATCTTCCCACTGACGGACGACTTTTAATGGTAAGGTTTTCCTATCTTATGAAAGGACAGACTGATTATTTATTTACGGATTATAGTTACACGGCATTTAAATCACAAACTGATGGCGGTTCAACCGTACCTGGTGATGTTAACTGTGGTAAAGGCAACTACGTGCTGGAAAACAACGGTCCCATGAGTAACCGTATTAATATGGCATTGGCTGGCGATGGTTATACACGGTCAGAAATCGATACCGAATATAGTCAGGGAATTAAAAATTTTATTACTCATATGTTATACAGAAATACTTTTGATAATCCTTATAATTTAAGTGAAGCGCATCGAAAGTACCGAAAATTTATTAACGCCTGTCAAATCAACCTGATTAGTAGAGAGTCTGGTTTAGATATTCTTGAACAAGGAATTATGGTTGACACTGTACTGGATACACAAGTTGGTGCTAATGGCACCCCTTCAATGAACTACAATCGAGCCCGTAAAGTCTTTAGTGATCTGGAAAGAGAAGTTGGTCATAAAATCCATTGGACGGGTATTGCGCTCAATTCACCACAAAGAAAATATGCAGTTGCCAGTTCATTTATGATATGGACACCAAATTTCTATAAGCAAGATGTGACCGCAGAAAGTGGTTTGCACGAAGCAGGGCACTCATTTCATGGACTGGGTGATGAATACGAAGGTAATTGCGCTTATGGTGCCAACGGTGCCAATGATAAACATAATATGACAACCAACCCATCAGGGCAAAAGTGGGAGCGTTGGATAGGTTACTATCAGCCTGGTACAGGAACTGTTGGGGTTCATGAAGGTGGTTACTATTGCAAAAGAGGCGTGTACCGTCCCAGCGAAACCTCCAAAATGAGAAAACATTTTGTTCCTTATGATCCGATTGCACGTGAAAAAATCATTCTCGACATTTACCAGGTAGTCAACCCAATGGATAGCTGGACTGATAATTCAACGACCTTAAGAAACCCGCAACAACTGGAAGTGAAAGTGGTGGATCCTGAAATTATTCAAGTTGAATGGTTTGTTGATAATTCAAGAGTGGCGGTCACAACCGATTTTGTTTTAGATGTTGCCGACCTGAACCTGTCAGCAGGTAATCATCGAATTCGTGCCCGTGCATTTGATGACACTGAGTGGGTTCGTGTTGCGGACCGATCAACACTTGAACATACTGTCGAGTGGAACTTGTTAATCGTGCAGTAATGTTTGCTGGCTGTCAGGTTTAGCCAGGTTCAACGGGACTGGTCTGACTTCAACAGCAGTAAGGAAGAGATTATTAAAAAACGATGGTCTTAAAAAACGATAGCCTTAAAAGGACTATCGTTTTTTTGTATTAAAGCATTTCTAAATGTATCAAATTGTAGAAGATTAAAGTGAATTCCTTTAGCTGAATTTGAAATCGGGAGCTACTTTTTTCTTTTTATTAAATAAAGCGCTGCGTGTTATTTTGTTTAGTTGTATTGTTTTTACAGGGAACAATAAATGTTTATTTAAAATAATAATT
>JADGFG010000305.1 GCA_016743995.1 Kangiellaceae bacterium
CTGTTACCGTATTGTCCAGTTATTATTTATTAAACAATTTTTTTTTTTTTTTGTATTAATAAAGTGATGGAAAATTATTACAGATTGATGGTAATACCCGTATAAAATGCTCGTCCCCTGAAATCATAAAACCCCGCCTGAGTATTTTGTCTGCCACCAATAACGACTAATGGTAGCTCCTGGTCAAACAAATTGGTAATGCCTGACTTAAACTGAACGTTGTCATTTAAAAAGTATTCAACCGCGACATTGCTGTAGGAAACTGCTGGTATTTTATAACCTTCAATATCTTCCAGTCCTCGGCCAGCAATAAATTCGCCGGTTTCTCCATCGGAGCGATCGGGATCGACTCGCACGTTGCCAAGATATTTTATGGTCCAATTGAAACGCCAGTCGTCCAACTGATAGTTTGTCGATAATACGTATCGGTTCTGGGGTCTGCTCAATGTGCCTGCATAGTGAATAATGTCACTACCAGGGAATGACTCTTCATCGTATTGGTCCAGATAAGTGTAATTCAATTGTGCGGAGATGGCTCCATATTCTCCCTTACCAAAGCCGATTTCATCTAGTCCGAATTGATACTGAGCTGCAATATCTACACCGCTCAGTTCAATAAACCCGGTATTTAGAGCGGCTCTTAATATTTCGGTAATTTCGCCATCGGGCGCACGGGTAATCAGCTGACAAGCTGGATCTGACAAATTAGCAGACGTATAACACAGGTCCAGAATAGTTTGTAGTCCAGGTGTAGTGATTGCTTCTTCTATTGCTATGTCAAACCAGTCGGCACTTAATGTGAGTTTGTAAAAAGCACTTTCTTCTGACGGCGTGTAAACAAAACCAAGCGTTGTTGTTTCTGACTTTTCCTCTGACAGATTTATGTTGCCTGCGGTAACATTTCTGATTCTGGCTTCGGGCTGGACAAAGGTGTTATCGATCCCCTGAGAGGCACAATTTGTAGCGACAACGCCGGCCGTTCCTCCCTGGTTGCAGGGATCGGCGGCAGCACTGAACGCTTCGTTAGGTCCTCTGAATAACTCATCGATATTGGGTGCTCTATGAGCATTTGCCTGCATTCCTCGCACTCTCAGGCTATCAAATGGATGCCAGGATAAACCTGCATTCCAGCTGGTTAAGTTGCCGACAGTGCTAAAGTCGGAGTGTCTGAATGATACTTCGAGTTCAAGACCTTTCATTAAGGTCATGTCTGAGTCAATTAGCGGAATTATGGCTTCTGCATAAACTTCCTTCACATCAAACTGACCTTTTGTTTCGGGGGCAAGATTACTGGTCGATTGTCCTGCCTGAATAATTGATGATGGAATATCATCATTTTTTTCTCTTCTGCTTTCTAAACCCAAAGCAACATTAAGCGGGCCCGCAGGCATCTTAAGTACTTCTCCAGTTAGATTGGCAGCCCAGACCTGTTGCTGCGATAGTCCTGTGCGAATGTCCTGATAACCCAGAAAATCAATAAAGTCCTGGTTGATACTATTCTCACTGAATAAATCAATTGAGCCTGGGCATCTGGCAGCCTGGGATTGAATTTGAACGGAATTAAAATTATCACAATTTTCTGGGCTTAAGCTGGCAGCCAGATGGTCGAGTCGCATTCTACCAAAATTTTCGTTAATTGCTGTGTACCGACCATATTGGTAATAGGTATCATACTGCCATGACTCGGTGAGGTGACCGGCCAGACCGAATGCGACACGAATGGCGCTGCGCTCAAAACTGCTACTGCGTGGACCAAACTCTGTAAAACGACGACGAACACCCAATTCTGTTGCACCAGGATCGTTACCAGAGGCGATGGCATTGAGTACAACCTGGGGAATATTGGGGTTAGTGACGGGAATATTGGAAACGTTTTCTCCAGCGGATTCAATGATTCGAAAAGATTGAGTTCGAGAAAATGATAATTCGGAAAACAGTTCAAACTGATCATTTAAAGAATAATTTGCTTTTGCAAAGGCGTTAATGGTTTTTAGTGGTACGGCAAGGTGGCCTTCATCAAAACGGTATCTGTCTTCGGGGGTTTCAAAAGCTCTCAATTGTCCAGTTGTCGGGTCAATAACCCGGGTACCAACCCCTGGAATGCGGTAATTACCTTGTGGAATAATTGTACTGCGACCAAAGTCTGGCTCCCATTTTTTTTCGGGGATACCATCTGTCGGACCTGAATCGTCAGGATTATCTACAAGCGCACCGGTTGTCGCGCTAATTGCTCTGTCTTTATTGATGATGCCTTTGGTTTCACTAAAATCCAGATGCACGTAAGCGTTGCCTTTATAATCAGAAAAATTGCCGCCAGTGGTCAGGTTAAAACGATATTGTTCACCATCACCTTCTGACGTGGCCCCATAATGAGAGTTGAGTTCGACACCTTCAAACTGTTCTTTTAATATGATGTTAACAACCCCTGAAATGGCTTCCGAACCATAGACTGCTGAAGCACCGCCAGTAATAGTTTCAACCCGGTCAACCAATGCGGCCGGAATTGCACTGGTGTCAACGATACCGTCGACACCTGCTGGTGCATAACGCCTGCCATTAACCAGCACTAGTGTTCGTTGTGGCCCAAGATCTCGTAAATCAACTTGTTGAGCGCCAAGGTTTCTAGAGCTTCTTGCGGTATTTGAATTGTCTCTGGCTGAACCAAATGCGGGACTACTATAGATGGATTCTAGCAGTGAAAGGCTACCACTTATTGAGATTTCTTCACTGCTGATGGTTGTCACGGGTGTTGAAGAAATCGTATTTACTCGGGGGATTCTGGAGCCTGTAATGACCATTACATTGTTATTCTCAGGTGAGTACTCTAATGATGTGCCTTTGTTAATCTCTGGAGCCGCGTTTAATGAGCCCGCGTAAAATAAAACATAGGATAAACAGACGGATAACAGTAAATGTTTAAGGGGAGAGTTTACGGAATGAATAAATTTGAATCTTCCCATATAAAACATAATTAATCTTCTTTTTCAGTACAGGAGTGAGACAGAGCAGGCCGATAGCAGGCGTTCCTTTTGTTACCTTTCATGCCTAGGCTGTTCAAAAGTTATACTGAAACTATAGCTCATGATTTGAGATAAATGAAAGGTAGTAAAGAGTAAATATGGTTTTTCAGACTATAGTGAGCTTATATTTATTTTTTATAGAAGATCACCTGACATAGCAAAACAAAACAAAACAAAACAAAACAAAACAAATAAAAATCAATAAGTTATGAAAGTGGGGTATGCATAGGCTTGATAGAGGAGAGAGTTATTTG
>JADGFG010000091.1 GCA_016743995.1 Kangiellaceae bacterium
CTATTGTATATTAGTTATTGATTCGCTAACTACTTAATATTATAAGGCTTTTAGTTAGAAATGACTGGTTTTTTAATGTTTTTCATATTGTTCTGACATAGAAAGTTTAATTATTTACTTAACAAATATTACCAATTTCATTGCATGAAAGTTGTTCTTTATAGTATAAAGTTTATTCGATTCTTTAATCGATATAATAAGAATTTTACAATTCACTAGCAACGAAATTTCGCAAACATACATGGAAGCTATGTATTTAATTGCGTGGAGTATTTTTTTTGAATAGTTCGAATTTATCAGGCCGCTCTGCGGTAGCCTGTACCAGGTATGGTTCTGGGAATTTAAATCAGTTTTATCATAAAGCTGCTCTTCTGTTTTGTTTTAATACTATTGTGTTTATGTTGATCATTTTTATTCTGTTTTTTTTCAGAACCGGGGTGGTTCAGGCTGAACAAATGATTAAAAATGAACGATTACCGATGCAGTTTTCCGCTTTAGAAAATCATATTGAATCAGTCACGAAAAAATATTACCGGCAAAGACCTTTATTGTTAGCAAAGCTCGCTCAGATTGAGTCAGAGGCAAGTAATGCAACTGTGAGCGAAGTTGCTTACCTATTGGTTTATCGTTGCTTTCTGGAGGCAAAACAACAGAAACTGAAGCAAATAGAAAAGACCCAAAAAAAATTTTCCGAATTAATATTTTCTTCTCATGAAGTCTCTTCTGTTTTTGCAGCAAGTGCCTTATGTGATGCCTATAAAGCTTTATTTTCTGGTGATAGTGCAACCTTCAATTTATTAACAGAGAAAGCTTTTGGCTATATTTCTAACGCGCGCTCTGCGGTATTACGATATTGGATTTCACTGGCTTATGCCAATATTGTTCAGGGAGAATCTCGACATGTTGAAGCGATTGAAGCTGCTCAGTCAGCGTTAGCGATTGCTATTGCCAATGAGGATATTTCTCGTCAGATTGATTCTAGAGCTACAATTTCAATTTCTGAAGCTGAGTTGGAATTTTATAGCGATGCGCTGGAAAATTCAAAAAAGGCCATTAACTTACAACAAAATTACACGACGAATAAAAGCGTTATGTTTAGCTTATTGAGAGGCAGAGGTTATATCTTGCAAGGGGCTGGGCATCTTGATGAAGCTAAAATAGCTTATCAAAAAGCGATTGATATGGCTGAGAAGTTAGATGATGAAAATAGCAAATATCATATTTTAACCAATATTGCTGCAATTGCACTGGCTGAAAAAAACTATGTAAAAGTGATTGAACTGTGTTTACGTATACTGGATTATTCTGAGGTAAATAAAAATGATTATCTTAGCGCTTACACTCAGTCGGTATTTTCCATTGCGTTAGCTTACAAAGGGAATACTGAAGCAGCCGAAAAACTTTACCAGCAAAGTAACCAGTATTTTGAAGATAATAAACTGTTAGATGCTCTGGCTGATAATTATTCGGGCTGGTCCGAGGTTATGGCGGAAAAAAAGCTTTTTGAAAAAGCCTATGAAGCTCAGCTTCAATTTAAACGCATTAACGACAAGTTATTCCAGTCTGATCGAGAAAAAAGATTACTTAAACTGAAAGCGATTTTTAATTCGAATGAAAAAGATCGGGCAATTATACGGTTAAGTGAGACCAATCGAAAACAGGAAGTTGAAATAGAAAATCGAAAATTGCAAACTCAAATCTGGTGGTTGATCGGTGTTGTATTATTATTGCTTATCGTCTTGTTATTTGTTGTTAACCGAAAGGTGAGAGAAAGTAATATACTTTTGTTTGATGAAAATAAAAGGCTCGACAAAAGGCAATATGTTGATCCATTGACCCGAAGTTTTAATCGTCGTTATTTTGATGAGCAGGTGATCAATAAAATTGAAACGGCTTCAACACGTCAACTTAGCTCTATTACCTTTTATCTTCTGGATATCGATTATTTTAAATTAATTAATGATACCCACGGGCATGCAACCGGTGATGAAGTGCTAAAGCAGGTAGTTGAACGTTTAAAGGATTCGGTAAGAGATAGTGATATGTTAGTCAGGTGGGGAGGAGAGGAATTTCTATTAGCGGTGGAGAATATTAGTGTGGCTCAGGGAAAATCACTTTCCAGAAAGTTGCTGACCAGCTTATCCAGAGCGCCCGTTGTAACCTCAAGTGCTCAGGTTAAAGTGACCGCCTCTATTGGCGCTGTTCATATTGATAATAGTCGACAGGAAATTGATATTATGAAGTACCTGGAGCTGGTTGATCAGGCGCTTTACCTGGCGAAAGAGAATGGTCGAAATCAGGTCAGTTTTGTTGAAATGTTGAAGTCAACAGGGATAACTCAGAAGCTGAAACAGGCGCAACGGCGAGGGCAAGCAAGGTTAACTGTGTTATTTGGCAGAAATGCCTGTTGTTGAAGCGATTCAGGTAGAATAAATGATGAGCAAAATTTATGTGAGGTGTAGACTAAAAAGCGGAAACTGTTAAATATCCTTTTTATTTGCACATTGATGGGGGATGATGAATTCTTTGTTACTGCGTAGCCATTGTCAGGAGTAACTGGCTCATCATGCAATTAAAAATAAAACATAAATTGTTTGCTGCGATTGTAATCGCTAATCTTGTGGTTATCCTTGGCATTTATCTGCTCAGCAACTGGTCATTTAGCAGTAGTTTTCGTGAATACCTTGATGCGAATAAGCAAAGTCAGCTGCGTCCACTACTTCCACTATTATCACAAAAGTTTCAATAGGAAAATGATTGGCAATGGGTTCTCGAGCCTGATGACCATACGTGGCGAGAGTTGATGAGTGATAACGGATTAAGGGGAGGTCCTCGGACAGAAAGGCCTCCTCCATCACCAGAAAACAGACGTCGCCGACAATTTGATTCAGATATCCCGTCGCACAGACAGGCTCAGCGACGGCAAAGTGACGAAAACAGACGTTTTAACCAGAGGCGTTCACATCCCCCCAGACGGGGTGACCGCAGATTCGATGATCATGCGGGACCAGGGCGTAAACCGCCGCCCCCACCAGAAAGAGAGTTTGCTGAAGGCGCAGGTGGGCGACTGCAGGTTTTTCTGGCTGACAGGTCTCACTCATTGATTGTTGGTAGAAATGTTGAACCTGACAGTATTCACTGGCTGGCTATAACGGTGGGCGGCCATTCTGACGATAAAGTTGCTGGGGACGGTAAAGACATCAGTAATCAGATAGTTGGTTATCTGGGGTATCGGAAAACTCAGGAAATTACGACCGAGCTTGACCAGTTATTTATTGACAAGCTTGAACGAAACTTAACTTATTCATTAGTCTTTATTATTGTGTTAGCTGCATTTATAGCTCTGTATGTTGCTCGTTTACTGGTTAAACCTGTTCTTCGTTTGAGAAAGGCCGCACGTGCAGTTGCTGATGGACAGTTCGATACACAAATAAAGGTTAGTAGCCGGGATGAAATCGGCGACTTGTGTCAGGATTTTAACCAGCTGGCAGAGTCTCTGGCAGGTAATCTGAAGGCCAGGCAACTCTGGATTGCTGATATTTCACATGAATTAAGAACCCCGGTATCTATTTTACGAGGTGAACTGGAGGCACTCCAGGACGGGATCAGGCCAATTACCAGAGAGTCTGTTAATTCACTTCACCAGGAAATTATTCAACTGACCAGGTTGATTAATGATTTACATGAGTTATCACTATCCGATATTGGTGCCTTAAGTTATCAATTTAAACGAACCGAATTAATGAGCCTGATCGATGGTGTGATAGATAGTCGGCACAATGATATTCTGGAGTCACAGTTTAAGATTAGCCACTTAAAGTTATCCTCCCCCATCTATGTTAATGCAGATGAACAGCGACTGGCTCAGCTGTTTCTAAATTTGTTAAGCAATACATTAGTTTATTCCAGCCAGCCGGGCTCTCTGAAAGTCAGTTATCAGTGTGATAAACAAAATGTAGTCATACTGTGGTCAGACAGCGAGCCTGGTGTTACCGATCAACAATTAACTCAGCTTTTTGACAGACTTTATCGAGTTGATTCATCCAGAAATAGAAATAGGGGGGGGTCTGGTCTAGGATTAGCCATATGCAAAAATATTACGAAAGCGCACCGAGGCATGATCAAGGCCGTTCACTCTGAGTCAGGCGGAATTACGTTCATTATAACACTGCCGTTAGATTCACCTGGATAGTTTCAATTCATTATATTTTGGGAATTTGCTGTTCATACTTGCCTGTCATCATAAAAAGCTATCAGGAATCAGACTTTGCCAGCGAAAAAAATACTAATTGTTGAAGATGAAGAAAAAATTGCTCAGTTGTTATCTGATTATCTAATCAGTGCGTCATTTGAAACTCAGATAATACTTCATGGTGATGAGGTTTTACCCTGGTTGAAAGTAAATCATTGTGATTTGATTTTGTTAGATATTATGTTGCCAGGTGTCGATGGGTTTGAAATCTGCAAAGCGATTCGTAAAGATAACTCTTTGCGGGTAGAGGCTAATACTCCGATCATCATGCTCACCGCAAGAATTGAAGAAATCGATCGTTTGATTGGGCTGGAGATTGGTGCCGATGATTATATCTGCAAACCATTTAGTCCACGAGAAGTTGTTGCCAGAATTAAAGCGGTGATGCGTCGTTACCAGCCAGAGCAAGAAACGGGTTGTTCAAAATTGCAACTGGATGAAGAGCGTATGCTGATTCAGTATTCTGATAAGCAATGTGAATTGACAAAAGTTGAATTTATTTTATTACAAACATTATACCGCCATCCGGGACATATCTATTCTCGTGACCGCTTGATGGATTCAATCTATGATGATCGTCATGTTGTCAGTGATAGAACAATCGATAGTCATGTTAAAAAAATCAGAAAAAAATTGGCGGATGTTGGGTTTGACGAGCAGGTGATTCATTCAGTTTATGGCGCAGGTTACAAGTTCGAATAATTATGTCACTTTTTTTTTCGTAAAAGCAGAAAAATATGATTTTATCTATTGTCTTTCTAGTTGTATCAGTTTGTAGATTGCTTAGGAGTGGGGCTGTGCTAGAAAAAATGTTTTATAACAGTGTTATTTTTAATAAAAATGAGACTAGCACACTATTCCATCTGAGAAATGTAAGTATATGTAAAAAGGCAAACTCCTTCACAAAAAAAACGTGCACTTGCAATAACTGGTTGAGTTATGAACAGTTTTTAGATACTTTGTCGGAATAATTTCAGCTTTTAGTCGTTTCGATTAACGTTGATAAAAGCAACGCGAATCAAAAATACCACTCAACAAAGAAGCTTATTTAAAAGTAATTTACTCAAGGTTTCGGTTTCAGCCGGGTTTTGTCGTACTAATCATCAGTAGTAGGGATTTATTTATGTTAAAAAAGAAAAATCTTTTGTTGACTCTGTTCTTAATATTTCTTGTTTCTGCCTGCGGAGGTGGTGGAGATGATGGGGGAGGTGGTTCGACAACACCACCTGATGACCAGGCTGGTGGTTCTGGTGGGGGTTCTGGCGGAGGAACTGGCGGAGGAACTGGCGGAGGAACTGATACAGATACTCCGCCGACGTTTATCAGTGCTGTCAATAAATACTACCTGTCGGTTGGTGAAAAGCAGCAACTCTCTCTCAGCGGAGCCAGTGCAATTTCAAATACTCTGGAATGGAGCGGAAATGGTGCGGCTTATCTTGATAACCATAAGATTTCTAATCCTGTTTTCAAAGCCGATGCTGCGGGTGTTTTCTTGCTCAATGTTGAAGTCAATTATGCCTCTGCTGAAGGTAAGTTGGCCAGAACGGAGATAGTACGCACTGAAATACTGGTAAGAGAGTCACCTGTTTCCCAGGAAATTACAGATATTGAGGCGGCACGCTTTTTACAGCAATCAACATTCGGTCCTAACCGAGACGAAATTCAACGTGTTAAAGACAAAGGATACGAAGCATGGATTGATGAGCAGATTGCAATGAGTATGGCGGGGCAAACATTAACAGAATTTGCTGACCAGGGTATTGATAACCAACGTTATAAGCGTGACGAAAAGTGGCGTTGGGAAGTCTGGGGGGTTCAATCAATTTTTTCACCCAATCAGTTAAGACACCGAATGGCTTTTGCTTTGAGCGAAATACTTACTATTTCATTTGTTGCTGATTTACACTTATATCAAAATCCAGTCGCTTTGTTTTCTTATTATGACCTGTTACTTAATTCATCTTTTACCTCTTATCGTGAGTTATTGGAGTTGGTAACACTGCATCCTGTAATGGGCCATTTTCTGACTTATAAAGGAAACCGTTCGTCACAAGATCACCGCCCAGATGAAAATTACGCTCGAGAAATCATGCAGTTGTTCACCATCGGCCTGTTCGAGCTGAATCTGGATGGGACGCTTAAACTGGATGCTGCTGGTAAAGCCATTCCCTCTTATACGCAGCAGAAAATCACTGAATTTTCCAAAATATTTACCGGTATTGATGGTGACTCTCTTACTGAACCCATGGGGTTTGATGATACTAAACATGATCAGGGAACAAAAACTTTATTAAGAGACAGTCAGACACAAATTGACCTGATAGTGCCTGCTGGGCAAACGACTCAACAGGATCTGGCGATGGCACTGAATAACCTGGTCAATCACACCAATACCGCTCCTTTTATCAGTACCTTGTTGATAAAACGATTGGTGACTTCAAATCCGAGTCCACAATATGTTGAAAGAGTTTCGACTCGGTTTGTTCAAACGAACGGCAACCTTGCTGAAGTGGCAAAAGCCATTTTGTTAGATCCAGAAGCTCGTTATGGACAGGAATCACCTTCATTTGGAAAGCTGCGCGAGCCATTAATCAAAGCGACTCATATGATTCGAGCTTTTAATGGGCTGAACAACCAGCTATTTAGAATTGATGAAGCCAGAGCACTCTATTATAAGTTTGGTCAGGCCCCATTTTATTCTCCTACAGTATTCAACTTTTTTATGCCCGATTACACTCAGGGGGGCTTGAGAAAAGAGAATTTAACGGGGCCAGAGTTTCAAATTTTAAATACAAGTCAGTTAGTGACGAATGAAAATTTAATTTATGATGTACTTGCCAATCACAGGCTTAACGCTCAAAAAATAAGATTTCCACCTTTGAATCGAGATGAAATTGTTGATATCTATCGCCAAAGGAATATTGAAGGGCTGATTGAGCATATTAATATTTATTTCACCAGCGGTATTATGTCTCAGCATATGAAAGAAACCATTTTGAAACTAGAGCAAAAAATGAAAGAGCAAAATGAAGCCGAATGGCCGTTGGTCATGAATATTATGTATTTTGTTCTACAGTCTCCAGAATTCTCAATTCAGCGGTAAGGATTTAATGATGAGTAAAGATAAGCAATCTAGAAGAAGTATTTTGAAATTAATGGCCAGTGGCGCCAGTCTTTCCGTATTAAACCTGGCTAACTCTGGAGCGGTTAATGCTGCTCTATCTGGGGCGACGGGGTCATCTGGAGCAGCAGCTGAGCTGGATGATTATAAAGCGCTGGTTTGTGTTTACCTGTTTGGTGGTAATGATAGTTCGAATATGGTTTTTCCACTCGGGGGAGAATCCAGAGCGGGTTATAATGCAATAAGACAGTATCTGGCAGTACCAGAAAGAATTTCATTACGGGATCCAGATAATGCTGAATATTTTAAAGGTTCAGAAATTATTGATTTTTCCAGCCATCATATTGAACAGCCAGAAGCCATGGCAAGTTACAATAATGATGGGTTGGCTTTTCACCCTTTTATGGAAGGAATTAATCAGTTATACAGCGAAGGGGCTGTTGCGGTTCAGGCAAATGTTGGTTCACATGATGGCGACCTTTTTGCCCATAACTCTCAGCAGGAAGCCTGGATGAGAGGTGCACCGCTTTCTTATAGTGGCGGTTATGGCTGGGCCGCAAAAATGCTGGACAAGCTGGTTCCTGAAAATGCAGTGAACCGACACCTGTCTAATGTTTCAGTTTTTGGTAATCATACCTGGTCAAAAGGTAAGACTATTACGCCAATGTCAATTGGTGACTCGGGTCATATTCCGTCACTGGCATTGTATTATCACCATCCGAATGCATTGGCGAGAAAGTCGATTATTGAGGAGCATTATCAGCATCATGCGAATCAGGGAAGTAATCACCTGGTAAAAGAGTATGCCAACACATTTATTAATGCAGATAAACAAACGAGTGGTTTAAATGAGCAGCTGGCAAATGTCGGTAGCGTTGGTAATTTTGATGGGATCAATGCTCAGTTCAGAAGAGTCGCCGAGATGATTAAGTTGCAGAAAAATAGTAACCTTGAAAACAAACGCCAGATCTTTTTTATTGGAATTCCAGGCTTTGATACACACAAAGGGCAAGACAGAGGAGTTAAAAACGGAAATCGTTTTAATCGTCCGCCATATCATGGTCTGTTATTGAGAGATCTCAGTAATGCTATTACAGCATTTTACCGTTCTATTGAAGATATGAGTTTAAAGAACAGTGTCACTACTTTTACCATGTCTGAATTTGGTCGAACGCTTGCACCAAACGTCAATGGCGGGACTGATCATGGCTGGGGTGGTCATCAGTTAATTGTTGGTGGTGCGGTTAAGGGCGGGTTTTATGGAAAAATGCCTGATTTTTCAGCCGGTTCAAAAGACCTTGGGGCCAGACAAATGCTCAACCCGACCACTCGAACTGAGGAAATGTTTGGTGGGATTGCTAACTGGTTTGGGTTAAGTGATGAGCAGTCAAAAGATATATTCCCCGCACTCAATCTGGAAGGAGTGAATGCGAAGCGTTATTTTAAGTCATAAATTTGTATTCGTTTTTGTTAGTTTGTACTGATTGACTGGTCGCTTAAAGTTAGCAGAAAAGCGACCAGATCTTCTGTTTCTCCACTGGTCAGGGCTAGTTCTCCAATTCTTCCGCCCTGATCAATATTTTCATTCGCCTCGGCGGGCATCGCAAAGCCGCTGTCTCTGGTATTATAAAAATCAATCACTTCAGTCAGTGTGTTAAATACGCCATTGTGCATATAGGGGGCCGTTAGAGCAATATTTCGTAAAGTTGGCGTGCGAAATCGGCCGTTATCTCGTGTGTTGGTTGAGACCTCGCCAAGTCCATTATCAATAAACTCCGGATCTGCCATGAGTGCTGGCAGCAGTGGGTTGCTGGGAACGCCTATATTTCTATATTCAAAATGACTGAATAGTTGTGGCTCTCCATTGTCCGTATTGGCTGAGTGGCAGGTAACACACTGTGCTTTGCCATTGAACAGTCTTTCTCCACGAGCTTCTTCAGCTGTAAAACTGGCGTCACCACTTTGTACCAGGTCAAATTTGGAGTTAAAGGGAGAAAACCGGGCGGTACGTTCAAAAGCTGCAATGGCATCAGCAATGTAGTTATAGGCCGTTTCTGGCTCCTCCAGAATGCCTGACCCAAACAATGCTTCAAAATCTGCCGCATAAACCGATAGTTTTACGGCATTGATGACGTCACTTTTGCTTGCCATGGCCATTTCTGCCGGATTGAGGAAAGGACCTTTGGCTTGTTCTTCCAGTGATTCAGCTCGACCATCAAGAAAAAGTCCGCCAATGCGAACGGCGATCTGAGGGCCACCGTTGGGGGGCGTTCTTAAAATGGCCTGCGGTGGCGGTATATGTGCTGCGTAGCTGGCTGTAGGAGAGTTTCGTGTGCCAAAACTGGTATTGTCAGCGCCAATCGAAGTCGGGTTGCTGGAATCTGGGTCATCAAAACCGGTTGTCGGGCTGTGACAACTGGCACAGGACTGGCCTGGTGGAGAGGATAAATTTGTGTCGTTAAACAGGTTTTCACCAAGACTGATTAATGCGGATTTAGCAACCACTGTGCCATCTTTAACGATGACTGTTTCTATCTGTGGGGTTGCATTGTTATTCGCTTCAGATTCTGAGGTATTGGATTCGCCTGTGTTGGCAGCTTCTGTCGTTTCTGATTCTGATACGGTTTCACTGGTTTTGTTTATTGCTGTATCACTGCCTGAGCCACACGCAGTTAAAAATATGATGAATATCAGTAGGATACAACAATGGTTAATCACTGATTTATTAGTATCAGACTGGCTGATACTGGATTGGCCAATTGCTGAGTGACTAATCGTTGACCTGTTAACCTTCGAGCTGTTGAAGAACATAACAATACCCTGTTTGAGTTTATTGGATGTCTGTCAGCTTAAGCCGCTAATGCGCAAATATAATGAATGAAATGTGTAAGAAATGAGGAAGTGTTAATGGCGAGCTGCCATGCGAAAAAATATTTTATTGAAAAATGTAAAATAAAATCTGTAAGAACTAGTAATAACGTGAAGAAAACCAGTAACTTGAGTGCCAGTATTGATTATTTAAATGACTCATTATGACTCCCTGGCTGGTCGAAGCGTGCATAAAACGGGAGTTTCCCATATAAATACCAACATGCCGTTTGTTTCTACCTGTTTTAAAAAATACCAGATCACCTTCTTTAAGTTTATTCTTTGAAATTCTTTTGCCATGTTTCATCAGTTGTTTTGTTGTTCTTGGTAATTGCATATCAAATTGTTTCTGATAAGTCAGGTAAACGAAACCGGAACAGTCGATACCTTTTTTACTCATGCCGCCAGACTGGTAAGGAACCCCTTTCCACTGTGAATACTGAGAGAGCAACTTTTTTCTTACTTTGTCTGAGGTTGTGTTTAATAACGGCTGTTGTGCCGATTGATGGTGTCGTAAATTCTGGTCTGACTTATTAGCTGGAGTGCGAGGGTTTGTTGTGCAGCCAGCTACCAGAACAAGGGTGCTGGCAGAGAAGACAGCTCTTTTAATCAGTAATAGTTTTTCTCTTAACAGTATTTGCATTATTTGAATTTCATTCATACTCATACTTAATAGTCTGGTTTATCGGTTAAATAATAATGTAAAAAATTTTAACTCGGTTTTGCCTTTGTCGTGAAAGAATAGCATCAACCTGATCAAACTATCCAGTTTTCCTACAGGGTAGTGTCAGGATTTTTGCTATATAGAAATTAAACTGGATAGCATTTTTTCGGGTTTTATGATTAGTCTTTCCTTTTTGTCGGCGACGTAACTCATTTTTGTCTCTTGGTGAGTATATTTATTGATTAACTGACGTCTATGAACTCCTTTGCAAAATGACATTCATATGCACATTTTTATTCTGAAATGTGACGTTTCATATTGTTTATCATTGTTGTCTGTTGAAATAGCCAGGTTATTGATAGAAGTGGTATTTGTGAAAAAGATGCTTGTGAAGGAGATGTTTATGAAAGAGATGTTTATGAAAGAGATATTGAAGTGTTGCTCAGTCAGGATAATAATCAGGCCTGATCGATGATCAGGCCTGTTCATTTTTAGTCGATTATTTTGCTGTATTTTTCATCGACATTTTAAAGTTAAGTGCTATTCCTTTGTCTTCAACATTGATATCGTAAACAAATTTCATATCTAGTTTTTCAAACATGTTGAACATCTGTTTCATTTGTTCTGCTTCTTTTTCTGACGTTCCATTGAGTGCATCATCAAGCATGGGTTCAAGCATTTTAAAGTAAGCTGACAGATCCATTCCACTGCTCATCAGGTTTGAAGATAAACCTTTGCCCTGATGAATGTCTGCAATACGTTTGCTGATACTGTCTGATTGGCCAAACTGTAATGTGACAGCAGAATCTGACATGGCAATATCAGCCGTTATACCCATTGGTAAAGTGAGCGTTTTGCTTTCGCCATTTGCTTCAAGGTTTAATTGATTAAGTGGCGGATAAAAGCTGCTGGCAGCCATAAGCAGATTCTTTGGGTTTTTAGCTGTGATGACAGCCATTCCTTCCACACTCTTCATATCATTATTAGTAACACCTTCAATGTCAAATTTTGTGATATGTACACTAATGCCCTGAACGCCTGCAACCATTTGTGTTCCCATGGTCAGCATGCCCGGATTGCTTTCTTTAGCCTGCTGTTGAAGTGCCAGTAAGTCTTCACATTGGTAGCTTTCTTTAAGAATGTCGCTACGGAAATCATTTACAAAGGTTGCAATATTATCAATGTTAATACCAATACCCATTGACATGACATCGTGTTCAAATGAATATTCAGGTAAAGAACCTGAAATGCTTTTTAAAGCGGCAAGGAATTTGTTATCGGTATGTTCAAAAATAAATGCGGCATCTGCAGTAACCGGGTTGCTGTCAATATTGAAGCTACGATAACCAAATACCATGCGAGGCCATCGAGCAATAATTTTGGCTGCATCGTTAAAGCAGGCATTGGCTGTTACATCAGGAATTGATGCGCTTTGACTGAAATCCTGTAATGTTTGTTTGAGAAGATTATTTTCAGTACTGGCAAGATTTTTCACTGCAGTATCGATATCCATGAAACCCAGTGCGAAAGGGAGTAGCGCATGAGCCGATTTTAAGTCTTTCAACTTATTACTGTTGCCCATATTTTTCTCGGGATAATTAACCCCGGCTAACAGGTTTAGTATTTCCTCTTTTTCACTGGTAGCACCTAAAGAAACTACATCACCGTTAATGGCTATATACATTTTTACCGGAGCGCTTTCATCAACCAGATACTCGCGAAGCGATGCTTCACCCAGTTTAAACTGACGAGATGTAATATTGTTTTCTTTTTCGATGTTATTCAGCTGGCTGGTAAAGCCTTGAATATCAGTAGATTTCCATACTGCGACCGGGTAAACGCCCAGCGCATAAACAGCAAAATCATTCATTTCGCTCATATTTTCCATATAAAGCTGATTAGTTAGCTCTACATATAAATTCATCAGCATGATTGCTGCCGGGCTTTTCTTGCCTGCATTCATTTCTTCCAGCTGCTTAAATTGATCCTTTATGGAAGATTGAAACTCTTTAATGAGTTCTGCATCATAAGGATTAACAAAAGGCATGGTTTCCAGTCCGCCGAAGAACATAACGGTATCTGCAGGAACGCGATTTAGCAGGGTTGATTGAGCGGCACCTGAGGAGCTGCCAGAATTAAAAGAAGGTTGTTGTGTGAACCAGTAACCGCCTGCCGCTGCGGCAAAGATGACGGCAAAGATGAGTATTTTTGTTTTCGACATTGAAGTAGTATCCATTAACTTAAGAATAAGGGAGTGATTATCGTAGATCCTGCGAATAATATCCACTTTAGTAATATATTGAGATAATCAGAGATGGCCTGTTGACCGAGGCAGTGATGCCAGCTGGCCATGGTACCAGACTGGCATAGAATAAAGTATTTTGTTACAAATGTGCACCTTTGCTTTTCAGGTAACTGGCAAGTTCATGAAATTTCATGTGTTTTGCATATTTCAAAGGCGTATCACCTTCCGCATCTTTAATATTAATGTTTGCGTTATATTTTTCAATGAGTGCTCTGACTACCTCGGGTTTATTAAACCATACCGCCATGTGTAACATTGAAGTGCCGTCTTTGCTATGTCTGGCATTCACCTCAATGAGCTTTTTTTCGATATAGGATTGTGTGAGTTCCCATCTTCCATGTTTGATGTGATTAATGGCTGAGCGCAGCGTTTTATCCGTCTGCATCTTTTTTGCGGCAAATTCTACTTTGCTGAAATAGCTTTTGGGCTGTTCGGGGTTATATTCCTTAGCGTAAAGAGCCAATAAGGCTTTTGCTTCGGCACTATTACTAACCTGCACCAATGTTGCACCAGCAGCAACGAGTAAATTTTTGTTTCCTGATTGTTTGTAAGCGGCATTGTACACACCGGAAAGCTTTAACAGACCAAAGCGGGCAATGGCGGGGTTACTGGCATTCGCAAACATCTGGGCCGTGTGACGTGCTCTTTTGTAATCTCTGGCTGCAACCTGCTGGTCAATCAGTTTTTCGGCGACGTTCATCGCTTTATCAAAATCTCCAGCTTTCATACTGAGTATCATTTGTTGATTTAATGGTAATTTATCGGTTGAATCTGCGCTGGCGGAAAGCTGGCTACCAGTTAACAGGAAAATGACAGGGAATATTATCAATATCGAGGTTTTAACTAATTTGAGCAGGTTCGTTTTAAGCATATTACAACTCTCTTGCTGGTTTATTGCTTGCAGGGATTGAGTGGGCGATAACCCGTGAACGGGTTATCTGACTATTTGCAGCTGAGATTATTATAGTTGAATTAGTCGGAAGTTTTAATCGGATGATGCAGAATTATGGATTAACAGTTTTCTGTTGAACAAGTTAATAGAATTGTCTGAGTGACTACATCTGAGTTCCGGAAACTATTTTGATTTTTCTTCTAAATAGACCCTGACTCAATACATATACGGGGAATTTGGTCGTTATTTCCATAATATGATTGAAGTAAGTTTTTTGAGTTAGCAAACGCAGCCTCTATTTTTTCTCCGCTTATATTTTTTCCTATTTCACTTAGCTGTTCTTTGTGATAGTTGGATTCCTCGTGGTTATTACATTTCACCAAATCGGCCATTAAATGATCTCTGCTTAATATTGTCAAAGCGAGCTCTTCGTCACTCATATTCCCTATTTTGTCCAAATTTTCGATAGTACTCAATACCGTTTTATTATAGGTAATTCGATTATCGATAATGTCGGAATGTGATGCTGCTGAATTTTCTAGAAGCCATTTTTTTAACTCATCAATGGATTCAGAAGGTTTGCACTCAGAGATATTCATTTCATTATTACTGTTTTCAGATGCTCTGGCGAGTCCTTTTTCTGAACCGGAAACTTCACCATAAGTATAGGAACTTCTATCTGTAAAGGTTTCAGCATTGTTTAAGATTGGTGGTGTATTGTTAACTGGTATAGCTATTTCTGGCATTAGTTATTCCTGCTCTCCGCTCTTTAATGAGTACTGATTCTGTACTGTCATCACTGTTCTGTCAGTAAAATATCTCACGTTTCAGTGTTAGAAACTGTTGGTTATATGTAGTAACACCAGGGGATAATGTTAATTAGTATATGGGGGGTATTAAAAGACGATAAGTATAAAAAGTATTTAAACATTCAATTAGTTGATAGTGTAATATATAAGGCTGTTTAATGATTAAAATACATCAGAAACACAATTATGAGTGGTTTATTTCGGTCTGTTACAATGTTTGCTAAAAATTTACCAGTTAAGAAAGAGAATAATGAAACTGGTCATTTAAATCAGCGAGGTATAGATGAAAATACAGGCTGCCTTGAGGTTGCACGTCAATTTGTTAACAGAATTCGTGGCACCGCTAAAGTTTCACCTGTCACGCCGTTCGCAACGCAAGAAACTGCAAAACCCGAAGCGAAAGATGAAATTTTTCGAAGAAATTTACGTGATTTATTAATACGCCATCTGGCAAAGAAAAATAAAAATGCTCCTGATGCGCTGAATAAACTGTCTGAGCAGGTTAAAAATCTTTTCATCTCTTCTATGAGTGATTTCCCTGAGAATAGTAACCGCCGAGATTATATTCTGGGTTATGAAGAACGAGATATACATCAGGTCGTGAATGGTGCGCCAGTAGTAAGGGCGCTCAACAGTAAAGATAAAATTTCAGTGTATCAGCATTTTATTATTTATGATTTTTCTTTACTGAATATTCAGATAACAGCTGAACAACTGGTTGACTATTCGTTTAATGGCATTAGTTTTTATGGGTGCTCTTCTGAGAAAATGAAAAAAGTAATCAACAGAATCCTTGACCATCTTGAAGAGGTTAAGAAGTTGTCAGTTGAAATTAATGACAATGAGGGCGCAGAGAAGTATCGAAAGATTATCAAGAATGTTACGGAGAGCTATCAAACGGGAATTAAGATGAATAAGGAATATCATCTGGTGTAGAGCCAATTTCGCTTTGTATTTATAAATCAACAGGATTATAGTAAACTATTAATAATATGGTACTCGGTACTCGGTACTGGTATTGATGCTCATTTTTTATCAGTTCATTATTTGAATATAGGAGGACATATGAATATTCTGGTTTGTCTCGATCTTTCAGACTCGACTGATAAAATTATCAGTCAGGTTGAAGTGATTGTCAGAAAGTCAGCGGCAAAACTCTGGTTATTACATGTGACAGAGCCAGAGCCTGATTTTATCGGTTATAAAGGTGACCCCAAAGCAGTCAGAGATTTTCTGGAGGACGCTTTTCAGCAAGAGCACGAACAGATCTGCAATATTGAAAAAGACTTAAAAAATAAAGGACTTGAGGCGGCATCCTTATTCATTCAGGGGCCAACGGTTGAATCTATTTTTAAAGAGGCTAAAGCCATTGAGGCCGATATGATTGTGGTAGGCTCCCATGGCAGAGGGGCGATGTATCAGCTTTTGGTCGGCAGTATCAGTGAAGAAGTTTTACATAAAGCTGAAATTCCGGTGCTGGTTATTCCCACACATGAACGAGATTGAATAACAAATAAATCAGTCAGAAAATGATTAACCAAGTTAAACAATTACGCGCCCTTTGAGGAATATTTCTTTGCAAATAAAAAAAATAATAAACGCGGTGAGTTTTATTTTCGCATTAAGTATTGGAGGATGTATTGCCAACAAACCACTAGAGGGTAGTGAAGTGATTCAACTGGTTTTCAGCATGGATGAAATGAAACCATTTGGAAAATGCACACCGTTAGCCACTATTGTTGCTTCCGAAGGCCATTGGTATACTTTCTGGTTTTTAGGCAACGACATCCTGACTCAGGCTGCTCTGGATTCTATTCGTAATCAATCTCTACTGGCCGGAGGAAATCTGGCACTGGTAACAGCTAGCCTGGATTTTACAACATCAATGGACTATGTGGCTAATGTCTATGAATGTAGCGGCCTTCCTGTGAACGCTATCTCTGGAATTAACGATTCCATTCAGGCATCACCAAAGTAGTAAGTGCCCTGCAAAGTAATGGTACGTGGGGGCGACGCATAACCCAGGTAACTTCCCAGTGCAAACTGAGTAACGTCCAGCGTGGTTTCGTCAGCCATATTTTTTGCAATTAAACTCACACTCCAGTTATTGATATCATCAAACAGACCAATACGGGCATTGAATTTTGAAAATGCATTTTGCAGACCTACGTAATCATTGGTACCGTCAGTAAAGTACTCAGACGAATAAGTGTAAGTCAGGCCGGCTACCAGGTTGATACTATTAAATAGTGGATAAGTGAAGTCTGCATAAACAGAAGCTGAAGCATCAGGAGAATAGGGGAGATCATTACCCGTTTGCTCACAAACCGGGGCCGTTATGGGTTTATTGATCATGCTGTTGGCACAAACGCCTTTGTTAAACAGATCGTAAGTTGCATCGAGTAATGAAAGTGTCGCGCCAAAATCAATGTTGTTGCCAATAGCCCAGCGAGTTTCTATTTCAATTCCCCGATTGGTCGCTTTGCCAGCATTGCGTATTGCTGAGCGAGGTTCCATTACCCCCTGGTTATTTTCTACGTCAATAAAGCTGCTGACCTGTAAATTGGGGTGTAACTCTCGCTCTGATCAAAATTTCCCTAATCGCACCACGTTTTTTGGTGGTTCAATCGGTTGACAATAAAAACATTTAACCAGTTCCCATGC
>JADGFG010000092.1 GCA_016743995.1 Kangiellaceae bacterium
ATCATTTTGTTGTTCATTTCTCAGCCAGACCTGTGGATTTCCATTTCTATTTGAAATAAACACCACGTCTTCAACCCCACCAAAAGCCGAGTAATCATTTGAACTGGAGCTAATTAAGATTTCATTCTGTTTAGAATTAAAATCAAACACACTGACATCTATAACCCGGATACTACCCGTAACTAATCCCATTTTAGTTTCGTCGATGACGAATGGCGTATAAATGTTGGAAAAAAACCGGGCAACTACTTCCTGTTTACTGGTTTCTATTGATATTTTTGAAATCTCTTTACTACCTGACTGAAATATAATACGACCGTCAGCACTCCAGTCAATGCCGGTTAAATTGGAAGGGATTTCTTTGACTTTTAAATGCGTTTTTTCTAATAAATCATAAACCCACAACTCAGATGATGACCAGCCAATATCTCGAACATAGGCCAGTTTTTTAAACTTAGCAGAGTATTTAAGCACGTAATCCCCAAACCCCTTGGAGTCGGGCTTCGTAATAAGTGTCTGGTGCTTATTTTTTAGATTGTAATGATAAATACGGGCCGGAGAAGTTAAAACTTCATTAATACTGATAAATATTTCATCATTATTAATCCATTCTGCTCGCATTCTTCCATTTGAGTTTTGACAGGATTTAATCTCTTCTGGCTCACCTACCGTGTACCCATCCAGATTGATATCTCTCATATAGAGACCACAATCCCCTTGTCCAAGTAGCTGATACAGGATTCTTGTCTGATCTGCAGACATGACAGGAAACCTTTCATCTTTTTCAGATTTAACAATTGCACGATAAGATTCCTTATCGAGTGGCTTCAGGTAAATATCCCATGAACTTTTGTTTCTGTAATTAAACAACAGATGCTTGCCATCTGTCGATATATCCGGATAGTACTCAACTCCCTTTAAAGTCGTTAATGGAAACAACTCCTTAATAATAGACTCTTTCTCATCGAAACTGATATAGTAACCAACAAAAATCGCAACAGCCAAAAACGTAATAATAATATAGTTTAGATTAAACTTACTTTTTGGCTCTACCGTTCCTCCAGGTTTTAAATTGTAGATCTCGGAATTGGCAATAAAGCGAAAGCCCTTGCCCGTAACTGTTTCAATATATTTGGGATTTGCGGCAGAATCGCCCAGAATATCTCTTAATTTTTTGATATTCTGATTAATATTGGCATGAATAACGACTTTATCGCCCCAGACGTTCTTTATAATCTTTTCTTTCGAAAGAACAATATTCTGATTTTCGACAAAAAAATGGAGCAATGTAAACAAAGTAGGAGCCAGAGAGACTTCCTCCTCCCCTCTAAATAGTTTACGGCTATCTGTATTAAGGACAAACTCCCCAACAGTCAGCATTTGATCGTTATTTACCACTTACTACCCTTATAAAAAGAAATGTTGAATTTGTGTTCTGACTTTATAGGTGATTAGTTCAAATAAACAACTAATAGTAAACAATCTCAACACGTCATAAAGCACCTTGCAAGGTCGAGAGACTACCGCCAAACAATAATAATAACAAGCAACAATTCTCGTTAATATCATTTAAACCCGATACAAAATGAATTAATCTTTTACATCGCAAAATAAAAGAAACATTATTCAATAAAATTCATTACGGCACGGTTAAATATGGACAAATTAATCAGGTTTTTTGCGAATTAGACGCTACCTTAATAGAGAAAAAAATATATCTTAAAAGAGAGCAGCACAACCATCTCTGACAGATATATCTCTATCGCCTATATCGCATTCACTATCTTAATTAAAATTCAGATAACTTACTACTAAATTATCCTACACAAGAACATTCTTACACCTGAGAACACTTTTTTACAGCCTTTAACAAAAAACCACAAGTCTTAGCCCTTTTAATATCCAACCTACGAGATTTCTATTCTCTATAGTAGAAGCTCGACCTGGCTAATACAATTGAAAGCCTACCTATAAAACAGGTACTTTTAATTCACATACCACCAACAAGTAGTAGTTTTGAGTAAGCTTAATCATTAAATGACACGCAAAAAACCAGTTTAACTGGCACCGTTTAGATGCCTGCTGAAATCTTATTGGCCCGGTGACGTTAATTCATCCAAAAAACCAATCAACCACACCTTTGTTGCGCCACAGCATTCTTATGGGTGAATTCGACGTCTTATTTACCAAATTCACCTTTTAATTTTTTCCTATACAATTAAAAACCTGTCTTTTCATAGTATTCAATAAGCATTTTTTCACAAAACATTCAATCAACCAACTCAATATCAAGTCCTTCAAGCAGACTTACTGCTTCGTATCGAGAAAACTTTGCTTTATTAATATTGTTATTATAAATATCAATATGATAATTACTTGAGTCAGAAAAATCGGCCTCTGACAGGTCTGTCTGATTAAACAGACTATTTAAGAAATCACTTGAGGAAAAATCAGCGTTACAAAACGACCCCTCTCTAAAATCTACATTGTGCACTCGACACTGCCTGACAACCAACATTTTTAGCTCCAGACCAAAAAATGAAGAATCATTTAAAACGCACTCTTCAAACAAAATGGAGCTTAATATCGTAATATCAGGCCAGCTCGCTTTTGTCCAGTCTACTCCAACCACCTTACATTCCTTTAATACGACATCAGAAAATCGACTTCGTGAGATATCCGCCAAACTGAGATTACACTGAAGAAACTGACAGTTTATAAACTTACAACCCGCCAACACAACATAGGATAAGTCGCACTGTTCAAAATGACAGTCTTCAAATTCAACCCCATTCAACGTTAGTTTTGAAAAGCTTAGCGATTTAAACACCATTGAAAAATAGTCTTTCTTTTCAAAATCAAATATTTTCATCATATCTACTCAGTCCAGAATTGCTTACTCAGAAATTATCGACAAACTAACTTAGCTTATCAAGTAGCTCATCAAATTTATCTTTAAGGCGCTCAAATTCAAAAATCTTGTTATGCTAGTTAAAGATAATTCAGACTCGTCAAGTTTCTTACAAAGTTTCGGAGTGATTTTCCTGTTAACTCTTTCCTTTTGTTCTTCTTTTATTTTATCTAGCCTTTTAATTAAATAAGTCAGCTGACGCTCATAATGTTTAAACTGCTCCTCGATTGTCGTGTCGCGAAACTCATTAAGGGCACGGTTAAATGAGTTTGTTAAAACCCCCACGGAATCATTTAACCTATCCCCAAACTCCCTGAGAAGGCAAACATCCTCAGGATATCACTAACCAGATTTGCTTTTGACTTTGAGTCCATAATCATTTCCTGTCCAGGTTACAGGCTGAACGGCTTCACTTCCAGATACAAACACATATTATCTTTTTTCTGAGATTAAACTTAAATATTCAGACTCTGTTAATACTTCAACGCCTTTATCTCTAGCTGCAGTAATTTTATTTGAGCCAACATTTTCACCAGTAACTAAAAAAGCTGTTTTACTCGTAACAGATTTTCCAACCTTTGCCCCCATTATTTTTGCTTCTTTTTCCATATCTCCGCGAGAGCCGTGTATCATTTTACCGGTAAATACAACTTGTTTTCCATCCAGCGGAGAAGTCCCTGCTTTATTTTGTTCACTTGCATAAGTAGAAGACAAATTAAACTTCAAATGATAAACGTCGAAAAACTCATTCTCTATATTAGCTAACCCTTCATGAATTGCTTTAGCACTCAACTCTGCAAAACCATCAATTTTAATCATTTCTTCAACAGAAATATTGAAGAGTTCCTCGACGCTATGATGAACTAATAGTTTTTCACAGTTACCAAAGCCAAGGCGAGTTACACCAAAAGCAGCAAGAAAACGCCAATCTTCAATTTCTATACTTTTACTAGCAGCAAGCTGGTCCACCAGGTTTTGCGAAGTTTTTTCTCCAAACCCAATATTCATTAGATCATCCTGAGAAAGCTGATAGATTTCATGAATTTTTTTTATTCCACTTTCATGCAATTTCTCAATAACTTTTGGCCCAAACCCATCAACATTACCAAGCGTTTTAAAAAAATGTACTAAGGTGTTTTCTGTCTGAGCAGGACAATTCGTTTTATTTGGGCAAATTAAATGGTCCCCTTCCCAGATAGGACTGGTATCACAACTTGGACATAACACCTTACTCAGATCTGGTTTAACTGATTTTACAACGCTTTCTATTTTGGGAATCACCAGACCACTTCTTACCAGTTCAACAATGGCCCCTTCACCAACACCTTTGGCTTTAACCATCGCGTAATGATGAACAGTCGCCCTGCTAAGAGTCGCGCCGCTTAATTTTGTTGGCTTAAGCTCTGCAACCGGCGTGATCCTGCCTGTTCTTGAAGTTTGCGGTGTCACACTCAAAACTTCAACTTCAGCGGACTCTTCATTCACTTTAAAAGCAATCTGCCAACGATGATGCTTTCGAGTCGAGCCCATGTGTATTTTCAATTCTTCAGCGGTTGTTTCTAAAATAATACCATCAACATCAAAATCAACAATATTCCAGATTTTTTCACAAATAGCTTCAAAATCAATTAACAATTCAGAATAATGACCTTCCCAGCTAGCTATTGCTTTAAACGGAAAAAAGACACAAGCGCCATCATCAATCGCTTTTTGAATCGATTCATCTATTTTTTTCTCTGCAATGATAGCAGCCTGAATATTTCTTGAATTTTCAAATTGTTCGCTAAGATTCTCATCAAAATAACTCTTCTTTATCACAATTTCACCTGGCCCACTCCCTCGTGTATCACCGGCAACTTTCAACCCTCTTTTAAAAGCTCTTGTAATATCCTGTCCCCTGAATCCATCACCTCGAGTATACAGTTTGTCTCCGTCATCATAAGCAGCAAAACCATCGAGCTTAGGCGTTACTCTGATTTTGAGATCCACTAATGCAAATCCCACTTCGTCAGCAGCTTTAAGTAACCGTTCAACCCACTTTTTTATTTCTTCAAAACTATAAGCTTTATCTGTCGATAACATTTTTTGAGGTAGAGCAACCGTTTTGCCTGATTGAACAGGTTCCGGCTCGACATCATTCAAGAACTCATTACCAGGCGCTCTTTCTTGCAATTCCTTCAAAAAAACTGAGTCATAAACTTCATCTCGTATGACAGGGTAACCAGCACGATAAGTCGCATTTGCAACTTTCAATACCAGAGTTAACTGGTCAATTGTTAATGATGTAACATTAAGCTGATCCAATAAAAACTCGAGGTTTTCTTCACCGAGATCCAGTTTCGCTTCTTTAATGGCTGATTTTTGTTCAGCGTTTAACTTAGTATTCATGATAATTAGCCTGCTCTACCGCAATGGCTTTAACCCCGTAAGCCATATTAAATTCTTCAGGGAAAAAAATCAGTCGTTCAGTGCTCATTTCAGCAGCTGTTTTCAAAGTAATACTCAAAAGAAAGTTCCTCAAACAGGTGAGATAAAGTTAATTCAAAATCTGACAATAACGAATGTTATTTTGCACAGAATTGTGTGTTATTTCAATATGTCATTTAATAGCAAGCTGTACTTTATTCAACCACAAAAAAACCGGAGCAATATAGAACCCCGGTTTTTTACTTTTTGCAAATATAACTCAGCCAAAAGATACAAGCAGCTTTATAGCTCCTTGTATCTATTACTTTTATTGAATATCAACCTGCAAGGTTAATCCACTATACCCGCCGCCTAATGTTACATAATGCCAACCCGTTGCCGGCGAGTTAACCGTAATGCTTTCAGTATTTCCGGACGAATCAGAAACGTTGTCATATTGCGACGGCGTTGGGTAGCCATTGTATTGATGGTAAACCGCGACATTACCACTTCCATGCCCCGCTCTAATGACGGCACGAGAATCTCCATCAATTCGGAAATAGAAATAGACAAAATCACCACCAGAAGCTGTTCTGACACAGACCGGCGTACCACTCTCTAAAGAACCACCATCGACAGGAGAGCTATTATTACAGGCATTAGTCAAATCACTTCCCGTGCCCCCGGTAATCGTTGCGTTAGTCGTGCTACTTCCTGTTGCGCCAAGATTATCCGTAACCGTCAAAGTAACACCATAAGTTCCACCAGACCGATATCGATGAGAAGGATTAGTCTGACTGCTACTGGTTCCGTCACCAAAGTCCCAACTATAACTCACTATCGTACCGTCTGGATCTGAAGAACCGGCACTACTAAAACTGATCGATGCATCAACGGCGCCTGAATAAGGCCCATTCACTGAGGCTCTTGGTGATGCGTTACCTCCACCTTCAGTAATCGTAGCCGTGGTAATCGCCTCTGCTTCATTACCCGCAGCATCAACAACCAATAAAACGACTTCATAAATTCCAGCCGCCTCATAAGTATAACGAGGGTTGGCAGAAGTACTGCTACCATTTCCATCACCAAAATCCCATTCCTGCTCAACAATTCCGCCATCAGGAGAACCTGAACCCGCGCTACTGAAACTAACAGAATTACCAACAGTACCTGAATAAGGTCCATTTGGATTGGCAGTAATAACACCAGTAGAACTATCCTGGATAGTTGCCGTCGTACTTGACAAACCTGACGCACCACCATCATCTGTCACCGTTAATACAACCGTATAAGTTCCTGCTCGCGTATAAGCATGAACCGGATCTGCCTGTGCACTGGAGCTACCATCACCAAAGTCCCAACTATAACTGACAATCCGTCCATCCGGATCAACCGAACCTCGGCTACTGAAACTCACACTGACATTAACGTTAGCAGAGTAAGGCCCATTAACATTTGCCGTAGGCGGTGTATTTTGAGTCGAACCAACATTCGCAGTTGTCGTTGTACTATTGCTGGCACCACCATTATCAGTTACGGTTAATGTTACGTTATAGTTTCCAGCTCTCGAATACGCATGCACCGGATTGGCCTGCGTACTGGAACTACCATCACCAAAGTCCCAACTATAACTGACAATCTGCCCGTCAGGATCATGAGAACCAGAACTACTAAACTGAATCGAAGAATTTACAGAGCCGCTATAAGGACCATTTGCGACAGCCACTGGCGGAGTATTCGAACCACCTTTATAAACACCGGTAGCTTTTTGATTGGCAACGGTCCATAAAGTAGTTCTGGCAGAATGTCTATCCAGTGCAGTCGTCGAGCGAGAGACCTGATTAATCGTAAAATTGGCATACTGATTAGAATAATGCATAAAATTCTGCCAGTTAGTCATTTGTCCCATACAGTTGTAGCCCTGCAAACCACTATTATCAACCTGAGGTGTATCGCAGATTTGATCGCCAGTAGAAGAACAACGCGACTCATTACCACTGCTACAACCTCCTTCGAAAGTATGAATCAGATTTAGATAATGACCAAACTCGTGTGTTAACACAGAGCGAAAGTTTTCACTCGTGTTATAACCCAGATATTTACCGTTATAAACCACTCTGGCAATTCCAGCATTTGACATGCCCGTATCCGGATACCAGGCAATACCAGAACGGTTAGTCACACCATCACAATGAAAATCATGTTGAATGTAAACATTCATATATTTATAGTTGTCCCAGTTATCATTCGCGACGTTGCCGTCGCTATAATTACCAGCACCACAAGCCGCAGGATGAAAAACAACGCCCGTTGTCGTATTGCCATAGGGATCAATCCTAGCCAGACGAAACTCAATACTTAAAGTGTCTTTTATACTGGCAAACTCAGGAATAATATCATTGTAATCATTAGCCAGCCCCTGAAAATCCTGGTTAGTTTTAAAAACAGCATCTTCAATAACAGCCTGGTCAACCACTTTTCCGTTAAAATCTGAACCATAGACATGAAACACAACTGGAATAACATATTTTGGATTACTCACTAATTGCGGCGTTATACCCAGAGCTGATTTTGGGCGGTTTAATAACGTTGAACAAACAACATGATTATTTGCGACAGTCAGCTTTTCCAGGTTTTTTGCTTCAATCAGTGCTTTGGGATTTGACGCATAATATTCCTGCATCGCCTTTTCAGTACCACAGCTTACTCCTGCTGGTGGAAGTGCCGCATATCCGGTCGACCAGAGCAACGATAAAAATATCCCGGAGGCTATTTTTAACTTATTCTTAAAGTTTATTTTTAGTGATTTTTTTAACATAACTTTATTTCTCCCGGGGCAACAAAATAAAATTATTTATCACCCCCCATGATTTAAATATTTCCAACCATACAAAATATAATTATTCACACGAGCTCTTTATAAAGGCTCTACAAACCAGCAAAAAAGACAATTAAAAACAGTTTCGTTAAAAGTTGAGTTAGAGTTTATTTTTACAAATAAAAAACAAATGGATTGAAAATAACTTTTATATTGTACACACCGCAACCCCGTAACCAGGGATAGCAGCAAGAACAATAATCTCAAAAAATAAAAACACACATTGGCAATATTTACCAAACAAAATCTCAAAAATACAGGTAAATATTTTTATTTCATGTTAGTTAATTTTGTAGTTTAAACCAGCAGAATAAAACAGTAGACAGGATGAAAAAATGAAGGGCTAATTTTAAAACAGGCTCACAAAAATAATTGTGAGCCTGGCAACTTAAAATTACATGGGTTGCATTTTATTAGCTATTTTCTCGACATTAACTGTAGCAATACGTTTATCAGATTGAAGTAACGCTAACAAACCTGTTAGTTCAACATTATCCGCAGCTTTCAGTACACCAAGATTTCCACTAGAGTAAGTTAGCTTCATATTATGAGCACTGGCTACATCAGCAAGACTTTGCCCTTCATTAACAGAAATAAAGAAACTTCCACTGATAAGTTGTGGAAAATCAATCATACCTTTCTTAATGATATCTCCGGAAAATAAACCAGGCTCTCTGACTGGTGCCGCATCTGCAGCCATAGAGCGCATACTACTAAAAGCTCTGATCCGTGTATCCGCTTTAACCACCTTCTGATAATGAACGTTATTTAATGTAACATTCCCAACCACCTCATATTCAGTGTTCGTCGTTTGAGGTAACTCAGGTAGCTCATTGGCAAGAACTGCTGAAGAAAAGCAAACACCACTTAATACTAATAATAATTTTTTCATTGCTTAGTCCTCCTTATGACCAAAGAAACGTAATGACCAGTTTTTTATTACTCCGGGTACGGCATTATTAGCCATCGATTGTTTGACGAAATTTCCATTGGAATATAGCAACCAATCACCGTCACCAGTATTTCCTGTATCAACAACCCGAAGTTTCCAATCTCCTTCAGCTTCTTCACCATAAAAATGAGTTGATAATAATAACTGGTTTTTAAATCCTTCAGCCTTAGTAAATGTCTGTTCATACAGTCCAGTTCTTGGCGTTAACATAACACTACGTGTTCCAGAAGGTGAAATTAACTCAATCGCCAGATCGGTTAATCTTGAATGGTCAATATCGAGCTTGAGCTGTACCGCCTCAATCACAAGATCATCCATTTCAATTTCCAGTTCAGTCTCAGCACCGTCAAGACTCGCATCAGGAATTTCAAGTTTAGAAGTTAATGACTGAGTCACCCAGTCAGAAATTTTTAATGGTGGTAAAGCCAATTCATCTAAATCATCATCACTGGTAGCCAACTCGACTGCAGCTGCTACATTAGCTCGTCCAAGACCATAATTCAGATGAAAATGATAACCCGCCGCGTTGGTCTGCCAGCGATCTATCGCAGGATAATCCACAGTTTCACCATCAGAGTTAACAAAACTCAAATTTAACCCCTGGTTGTCAGGATCAGTAACTGATGCCGTCTGCGCCAGCAAATGCTTAGCATCTCTCGCGGTCAACTGCGGGTTCGCAGACATAACAACAGCTATCGCGCCCGACATATTAGGTGCAGCAGAAGAGGTCCCGTTCATGACACTGGTGTAATTACACTCAGGATCATAGGCAGTACTACCGTGCAGGTCATTTTTTCCCAATTGAGAAAAATTATTCCATCCTGCATTACATCCCATCAGATCCAACGTAACCATTGCCGGATTATCCGAACCATATTCTCCGCCAGGCGTTGCCATAAATACATTAGCCCCCACTGAAGAATAACTGCTTCGAGTACCGTCCGAGGAAATTGCACTAACAACAGTATTCCAGAAGTTGGCATTTTCTGGAATCATATTGCTATTTTCCATCGGCAAACCTTTGTTTAAAATTTTTCTGCCGCGCTCATAATCCCCTGGTAATATATAATAACCATTCACACTGAAATATCGATACCCATTGCCTGCAGATTTGACAAAAGCGGCTCCTCTTCCAGTCAAGCTGTTCAGGCTTACATCTTTGAGTGTATTTTCAACAAGTGCCATTTCAGGGTCATTTTCCGGGTCATACTCAATCGCCCAGATTGTCGAATAACCATAACTCTGATTGAAAATGTGGGTTGCCTCAGTTCCTTTTCCACGGCCATGAGACTCAAGCCACGATGCCATGCTTTGCTCTGATAAGAAGTTATAACCATTAATTCCTACTTCAGGCGCTACACCTCTGACACCTTCATCATTCCAACCGACAGCACCAATTAAACCAGCAACAGCAGTACCATGCCCATGATTATCAACAGGGTAAGAACTACCATCTTTTAAATTTTTTGAACCTGGTACAACATTGTCTTTCAGGTCAACATGATCGATTTGAACACCGGTATCTAACACTGACACCTGAATATTCTGACCTCTGGCACCTTGCTGATGCGCTGGCTCAACAGCCATATCATTACCTGCAATGCCCGCATTTTTAGAAAATGACTTTTGTCCGGTATTTTTCAAATGCCACTGCTGCTCGTAAAGCGGGTCAGATGCAATAACATTTGAAGATAACACTATCGACATAATTGAAAGCGTTATTTTTGATATTTTAAAAACCATATATTTACACTCCATAATTTTATTTTTTCTCGATATCCCAATCCGCAACTTAATTATTTCGGCATTGAGACATGCTCAGGCTATCATCGGATATAGTCTCATTCAATGAACAATCTCAGTATTGTGATTGTGATTAATTCCCTTGCTTTACTCCTGGCAAACTGATATTTTAATTCCGCTTGAGCTAGATGATGTTATTGTATTCAAAACCATTTTTACGTTATGACCTTATATAATTCTAATAAATGTTATATTTCTTCCGTAACTGTTGCTCCTGTTTTCAGATTACAATTAAAATAAACTGAAACGCGTTACAATAACGATTTTTTCGTTTTGAATTTTTCAAACCTGTACTTATTCGGACACGGTGACTTTTATTTACCCTGTATTGTTTCTAAACTGTAGTGACTCTGAATTCTTTTGCAACTCACGTATAATTTCTATTCCCTCAAATTAAAATAAGTCCGGCTTTCTGATTTAAAATTAAGTCGCTTTTTCTAGTCGACTACTTTTTAACATGGATTGATTTTTTTCAGACGTAACATTTCTCGAACACCAATTTTTTTTGCCCAATAACTACATGAAGTACCGCATACTTATCAAGTATATCTCTTATCATTTTCTCATCAATCAATTAGAGGAAATATTAGTCACTACAAAATAATTATCGAATAAGAAATCAAAATTAAAACTCAATTAAAGCGCATAACTGCCCCCTTGTTTAGTAAGCGATAATAAGAATCATTGTTGTTTGCATTAAGTAAAATTCCAATTATTTAAATTATTGTGACATACTAAATAAGGAATTGAATACTGGTAAAAAACAGGAACACAGTCAGCTGGCTGGTTTTTATGTTTATTACTGTTTTAAATTCTTTTTTTTATAAAAAAATTAAACCTGATTACGCACAATAATTGATCAACTCTATTATTAGTAGATTAAGCCGTCAATCAACAGACTCTAAAACGTGTGAGTTGCACTATGAACAAAGAAAAACATTCTTTACAGCAAAAAAAATACGAACGAAATACATTCATATTTCTTGCTGTTTTTCTGGCTCCGATCTTATCGGTAGCCATTGTCGGTGGACTCGGCTTTGCTATCTGGATTAGCCAGATGTTTTTTGGTCCTCCCACCGTTTAACCCTTAATCAATATTTCCTGTTGATTTATTACAGTCAGTAACCAGACTGCTTAACAGGAAGAGAAATGTAAAATGTCCAAGACTAATCACTCAGATACTACCTTATCAGAAAATGATGAATATCACGTTGCCAGCTTCGTTGCTCATGCAATGGCCGAACAGCTAAATGATGTTAAAGCAGCAATTCTGAATACCAGAGGCGCTGAAATTCATGCCACAACAATGGAAGGTAAAATTGTATTTACAATGGAAGCCTGCACTCAACAGGCCATAGGCATGAAAATCGATGAGCTAAAATATCATCAGGGATTATTAAGTTTATCACCTGTCTATCATCAGTTTTTAACAGAAAAATAAACCTGATATCACCAGGTAGAAACGAAAAACAGTTCTCTATTAATTATTACTCAAGTTGTACAAGATAATACATAAGAAGGTGACATAATGACCATTAATCGTCGAGACTTTATTAAAGCCAATGCAATTGCAGCAGCTTCGGCAGTGGCCGGGGTATCGACCCCTATTGCCGCATCCAATTTAATCACCAGCTCAGACATGACAAAACTAAAATGGGATAAAGCCCCCTGTCGTTTCTGTGGTACGGGGTGTAGTGTTAATGTTGGCGTTATGGATGGAAAAATTGTTGCCACCCATGGCGATATAAAATCACCGGTTAATAAAGGACTTAACTGCATTAAAGGTTATTTCCTTTCAAAAATCATGTATGGAAAAGATCGTTTAACATCGCCATTACTACGCATGACCAATGGCAAATATGATAAAAATGGTGAGTTTACTGCAATCAGCTGGGAACAGGCTTTTGATATTATGGAAGAGAAAGCTAAAGCCACTTTAAAAGCCAAAGGACCGACAGCGATCGGTATGTTTGGCTCTGGACAATGGACCGTTCAAGAAGGATATGCGGCATCCAAACTAATGAAAGCCGGGTTTCGCACCAATAACATTGACCCAAATGCTCGTCATTGTATGGCATCGGCAGTTGGTGGATTTATGCGTACATTTGGTATTGATGAACCCATGGGATGTTATGATGATATTGAGGCTACAGATGCAATGGTACTGTGGGGTTCAAATATGTCAGAAATGCACCCCATTTTATGGACCCGAGTAACTGACCGTCGTTTAAGCGCACCACACGTTAAAGTCGCGGTTTTATCGACCTTTGAACATCGTAGCTTCGATCTCGCCGACAACGGAATGATCTTCACTCCACAAACAGATCTGGCGATTTTAAATTTCATCGCCAACTACATCATAGAAACCAAACGAGTCAACACTGACTTTGTCAACAAACATACTAACTTCAGACTCGGTGAAACCGATATTGGATACGGACTGAGACCTGAACACCCTCTTGAGCAGAAAGCAAAAAATAATGGTAAAAGCAAAGGCAGTTCCAAACCAATCAGTTTTAAAGAGTACGCAAAATTTGTCAGTCGCTATACCCTGAAATATACATCTGAATTATCGGGAGTCCCTGAAAGCAACCTGAAAGCATTGGCAGAACTTTATGCCGATCCTAAAATAAAAGTAACCTCTTTCTGGACCATGGGGTTCAATCAACATACTCGCGGCGTCTGGGCAAACAACCTGGTTTATAACATTCATCTGTTGACCGGAAAAATATCAACGCCCGGAAATAGTCCTTTTTCATTGACAGGCCAACCTTCTGCTTGCGGCACCGCTCGTGAAGTGGGTACTTTTTCACATCGTTTACCTGCCGATATGGTTGTTAAAAATCCAAAGCATCGCGCATTAGCAGAAAAAATATGGAAACTCCCGGAAGGAACTATACCTGCTAAACCGGGCTATCATGCGGTACTACAAAATCGAAAGCTAAAAGATGGTGAACTTAATTTCTACTGGGTACAATGCAATAACAATATGCAGGCTGCAGCCAATATCATGGAAGAAGCTTATCCCGGTTATCGCAACCCGGCTAACTTTATTGTTGTATCTGATCCTTATCCTACAGTGACAGCGCAAGCCGCGGATCTGATTTTACCAACCGCCATGTGGGTTGAAAAAGAAGGCGTATATGGAAATGCAGAACGTCGTACTCAGTCCTGGTACCAAATGGTTGAAGCGCCAGATGGCGCCCGCTCTGATTTGTGGCAACTGGTAGAATTTTCAAAACGATTCAAAGTTGAAGATGTCTGGACTAAAGAGCTTATTGCTAAAAACCCAGAAAACAAAGGCAAAACACTTTTTGATGTTCTCTATAAAAATACTCAGGTTGATCAATTTTCATTAAAAGAAATTCCTGAAGATCGTTTAAACTACGAATCTCGCGAGTTTGGCTTCTATATTCAAAAAGGATTATTTGAAGAATACGCTCAATTTGGTCGTGGACACGGACATGACCTTGCCCCTTATGATCGATACCATCAGGAACGCGGTTTACGCTGGCCTGTTGTTAAAGGAAAAGAGACCAAATGGCGTTTCAAAGAAGGCTCCGATCCTTATTGTAAGCCAGGCAGTGACTTTGATTTCTACGGAAAGCCCGACGGCAGAGCCATTATTTTTGCGCTTCCTTACGAACCTGCCGCAGAGTCTCCTGATAAAGAATATGATTTATGGTTGTCCACAGGCAGAGTGCTCGAACACTGGCATTCAGGCTCTATGACACAACGCGTACCTGAACTCTACAAAGCCATGCCAGACGCACTGGTTTACATGCACCCGGATGATGCCAAAGCAAGAAATGTACGGCGAGGTGATTTAGTCAAGCTGATTTCTCGTCGAGGTGAAGTGCAAACACGTGTAGAAACCCGAGGTAGAAATAAGCCACCAAGAGGCCTGGTATTTATGCCCTGGTTTGATGCAAGCCGACTGGTCAATAAAGTAACTTTAGATGCAACTGATCCGCTGTCTAAAGAAACTGATTACAAAAAATGCGCCATAAAAATAGTCAAAGCTTAGGAGAAAAAAAATGAAAACATTATTATCAAGCCTGATTATTTCCGCTCATCTATTCACGTTCAGTGTAATCGCAGCAGATGACAAAGCCGTTGCCACGCTTCGTCATCAAACAGAAATCAAGGAGCAACAAACACCGAACCCCATACCCAGGGTTGTTAACAAAGATATCAAACGAGAGCGAAACTACCCCATGCAACCACCGGTTATTCCGCACACGATCAGAGGTTACGAAGTTAATAAAAATAATAATAAGTGTTTAACCTGTCACTCCAGGCAAAGCACGGAAGACTCGCAGGCTCCCATGGTAAGCGTTACTCACTTTATGAATCGTGACGGAAATTTTCTTGCCGAAATATCACCGCGTCGTTACTTCTGTAATCAATGTCATGTTCCCCAGATGGACGCAAAACCACTGATAGAAAATACATTTGTTGATATGCACAGTTTAATGAAACAAAAAACTTCGGCCAGCCAGTAGGAAACACCATGAAAAATCTATTAAAAATTGGATGGCGAACACTCACTCAACCCAGCGCTTACTATAGCCTGGGGTTTCTGGTTCTTGGTGGCTTTATTGCGGGAATCATTTTCTGGGGTGGATTTAATACCGCACTGGAAGTGACTAACACAGAAGAGTTTTGTGTTTCTTGTCATGAAATGGAAAACAATGTGTACCAGGAACTAAAAACCACTATACATTTTTCAAACCGTTCTGGTGTCAGAGCAACCTGCCCTGACTGCCATGTCCCTCACAAATGGACTGATAAAATTGCTAGAAAAATGCAAGCTTCTAAAGAAGTCTGGGGAAAAATATTTGGCACTATTGATACGCGTGAAAAGTTTCAGGCACACAGACGAAAGCTGGCAGAAAATGAATGGACCCGTTTAAAAGCCAATGATTCGCTGGAGTGTCGTAACTGTCATAACTTTGATTACATGGATTTTACCGAACAAAGTGATCGCGCTTCTCACCAACATTCAACGGCATTAGCCAGCGGAGAAAAAACCTGTATTGATTGTCACAAAGGCATTGCCCATCAACTCCCTGATATGAAAGGTGTCGAAGGCTGGTAATTTTTATCAAACTGAAAAACAGGGTCTCAGTATTGACCCTGTTATAGTGTCATTAATGATGATAGAAATATTAAAATCAGAAAGCTCTAAAAAACCTTCATCCAGCTTGTTGTTTAAGAAGGTGCTCTACTATCAAATTAAAGTTTACAAGTTAAAAAGCGATAGAATCAAACAGCCCATAACTTATTCGGGATTAAAAAGTATAAAATAACGATATCCCCAGGCTTTGATAATCAACATCGACGGAATCAGTGTCCTCACTTACAAAAAAAAGAAAGCGATCATCATCTAAAGAAATTTGAGTATATTTGTATTCAAATCTTGCGTAAATGTCTGATAAAACATTCATTTCAATTCCAGTCATAAAGATTAAAGAAAAATCACTCCAACTAGAGGGGTAATTTCCATTTAAGGGATAGTCAAGTAACTGAGCATATACAAACCCGGGCTTTACATATAAACTGTACTGATTATCAAAATCATATGAAAACTTCGATGCACCAAATACGGTATCGATATATGCACCAGAGCTTGCATTAAATCCATCTGCTTTTGAAACACCAAATTCAATGCCTAGCCACTTATGAATATTGATGCCGGAATAGACTGCCCACCCGTTTAAGCTATCATTGGTTTTATACCCGGAATTTTTTTCTCTGCCCTCTATACTGATTTTACTAAAATTATACTCTCCTCCGAGATACCAGCCAATTTTATCACTATCAACATCACGCGCATGAACATCAGGTAAAAATAGAAAAAACAAAGATAAAGATAAAATTTTGTACATAGTTAACCTTAAAACCCTTTTATAATTAGTGCTTATTAAACAATAATTAGCATAATGCTAATTATATTCAGTAAAAACACGAATACCCGTGTGATTCTTACTAAAGCAATAATTTCCTGTGGAGTCGAGAGTTTACAGAATTTGCCTTTTTTTACAAGTAAAACAGCTTAAAGAGGTCCGGTTTTTTTGGGCACTAATTGATAAGGGTACTTTGAGGCTGACATTTCAAGCATTATGACAATGACTCTCCACCTATTTCATCTATCAGAGGACGGACAAAAACTAGAAACAGGTTGAAATTAGTCATAAAAATAACTAAGGTCTTAAGTCAAACCTGACCACCTGCCATACAAGGAAATTACGTGAGAATTTTATTTACACTACTATTCGTCATCTTAACAATGCCTGCTATTTCAGCAACTAACCTCCAGAGTGATTTCGACAAGAAAGTTAGCACTGGTATTACAATGCTTAAAACAGGAAAGGAAAAACAGTTTCTTGAGTTATTCCTGCACCCTGAAGAAATACAGAAAAGAAACATTATAATTGACAAAAAGTTTGTGGATGGTTTTAAAAAAGGTAGTGATTTCATTTTATCTATTATGAAAG
>JADGFG010000306.1 GCA_016743995.1 Kangiellaceae bacterium
AAACTTCAGGCAGTTTATGTCTATTTTTTAGTCAGTTTTAAAGCAATTTAAAACCCAGACTGAGATGTGGTCAGATTGATTGCGGGATAAGTGCGCCTTTTTTTTGTGCCATTACGGGCAAAGTGCGCCCTGTTATTTCGTCAATCAATACCTGTTCGGGTATCTGCCGTCACCTGGTTTGAAAAACTGGAGGAGACAGGAAGTAAAGGTAAAACGGTTACCTGCTACAGATTTTTATTCATTAAAAGCAGAAAAAAACGCTGTTTTCTGGTCAGGTGATAATTTATCCGGATGAAATTAATCCGTAAAAGCTATCACAGTCTGTCGGCCAGTTTTTAACTTTTATCAATCAGAAAACAGGAAGAAAAATGATTAAACAGCCCGCAACAAAAGACAAAACCATTGACCGGGTCGTCAAAAAATATAACGATCAGATAAAAAACAACCTCGCAAAAAATTGCGATATCAGCTCAGTAATGACCAACTACACCCTTGAGTTTTTATCTTATTTTATAGAACCCGAAGAACAATCGCTGGTTTACGCACTCTGCCACAACTTTCAGCGCCTGCACGACGAATTTAAGCTGCTGCACGAAAAAATGCAAAATGACTCATCCGACATGCTGATTAATCGAAACGCCATTAACCAGATTAAACTTTTTGACAAAGATTTTTTAGATTCTATAAATGACTATCAGAAAACTAAAAAATAGTGCTTTATAACTACCTCACCAGATCTGGCAGATCGCAGGCTGGTTTCTATACCCAGACTCCTTGAAGATCAAAAAACAGCAAGACTAAAAGCCATCAGGTTCAAGGCATAGAAGCGAAGGATTTTCTATTCTAGTTCAAGCTTCTATAACGAAGAAGATGATGGCTTATAGCCTTACCCTGCGGGTGCCCGGCTTTTTAGATTCAAACAGCCGAACAGTCGAGTAAAAAACAGACACTCTGCCAGAAAACTTTAATCAATGGCAGATACAACGTAGCTCTTTAATACTCCCATGGAACCCGAGGGTAAACTTTCTTCGAAGTCTTTCATTGATTGATAATACTCAGATAAACTCGTATTATCTCCTTGATAGAAACAGATATGACATAGTGAAGTTCTATCAACGTGTAGTTCAATAACAAACGAAATCTTGGGAAAGGAAGTGGACAAAATTGTCTTCAATTTTTCTACAAAACGTTCGCCTAATGCTGGAAGCAAATCACCTTCTTTAAATTGTGGACCGGTAAAATGTCCAGATAATTCATCCAGCTCGTCATAGTGAGCAGATGACTTTAGTAGCTCCATAATCACAAGTCGATTTGAAGCGCTTTCATGTTCTTGTAAAACAGGCTTGCTACTTTCTTTAAGATAAACGCAATCATCCTCATGGATTATCACTGGGGAAAATGACTCAATTTGCTCATCAAAGTCGTCGACTTTCAAACTGGTTGTTGGGGGGCATTTTTCATCCTCGGCTCTTTTTTTCTCCATCAACAGATAGTTTAGTTTCAAGACCTCATAATCCATTTCAAATTCTGCTTCAACCATCTGGCGTTTTTCCTTTCCGTTAATTTTATCTATATCATTCAGGACATCATTATGGTCAATATCACCAGCATTAAGAACAAGCACTCCATTTGTCTCTTCTAGCCATTTTGCGATAGTTTTGTGTTTGGCAATTTCGGCCATTGCCGATACAATCGTATGGCGAACTTGCTGATGCGCAGAATGGAGTAACTCATAAATTTCCTCGGTACCCGCGTCGCATAGTGCTTGATAAATTTTTTCAAGGGTGAGTTTAACTGCATCTAAAGCCTGCTCAATATCAGCTAACTCATAGTCAGTATCATGATAAGGTGAATCACAAGGACTCCAACGCAGATAGACCCGCTGTTGTTCATACGTAATGAGGGCATGCCTCATATATTGCTCAGTCACCTGGTCGAGTCCTTTTTCTGTACTAAAGCTCAGCGTCAGGTAGCGATGGTATTCTCCACAATGATATAGCCCCAGAGAGTAAAGGCCATCATTCTTAAAGTTTGAAATTACCTCTTTAAAAACACTGCTGGCCTCGACTAATATTATCGCCTTTAGTTTGCTTAAGTTGCTTTCAAATTCTGTGATTATTTCCAGGGGAACCAGTTTCATAAGAACCTGTGATATTAAAATAATGGGTTGATTGACATTAACAGCCATATTTTACCACATTATTATTGCGAGAAAAGAGCAGGCAGTTTAATGTTTATATTTTTGGCCAGAATGAAACCGTGTGATTTCATCAGACAATCGCCAAAGTGTCTATAGATAGAGTAACTGATATTGGTTTGATTTTTGTGCATAATTAAAATGAGATAAATTTGAGGATTAATAGCCAGGCTCGGCGAGCTTAAAAATACCATTCCTAAACCTGCCAGTTATGCATTTTTTTGATACTCTCCTAGCAGGATTAAAAATGGCTTTATCATTTATTGAGTTGCCAAATTCTTATTTTTGTGAGTGAGGAAAGTGCTTTCTATTTCCCCAACTTCTCTCGCGTTCTAATGAATTTTTTGGCCATTTTTTCTGCTTCGAGTTTTGATTGAAACTTAATTTGCTTTACCTTTTTTAACAATTCCTCATTGCCTGGAGGCTCATTTTTCATCTTTTCCAGACTCCCTGATTTCCTTAATAAGCTTACGATATTCAATGTCATTTCCAGGTCCAAAATAAGGCCCTCCACCAAGGTCTTCACTATCCTCTCCGCTATAGTCGCGACCACTCTCCTTCATTTTCTTTTTTATCTCTTCAACTCTTTTCAATAGCTCTGGGTCAATTTCTCTGTCACTCATTATTTTAACCTCATCGTCAAATGTGTAACTCTATCTTGTCGGTCATATTGCGAAGTGTAACCTTTGCTTTCATAAAGTTTGGTATGCGCCGGAGATATGGGGTCACAAATCCAGATTTCCTTCGTGTCATTTAACCTTGCATATAAATCTGCAGAATAAAGGAGCATGTTAAGAAACTTACCTTTCAGCAGTTCACTTTGTGGCGACCGTTCAAACGCATGAAGCTTTAATGTAAGCCTGCCTCTATCCAACATTCCGTAGCATAACCCTAATAGCGCCCCACTTTTTCTTGGGTATTTCCATCATTTTTATAAGACATATATAACCTGATTTGTTGTTCTGTAATTCGTTTTCCAGGCATTGGGATAGCTCTCCCTCAAATAC
>JADGFG010000093.1 GCA_016743995.1 Kangiellaceae bacterium
TATCAACTTCAGTCGTCACTGCTGACTCTCCCTCCTTCGCTAACAGTGCATTCCATTGTTCGAGTTCCTCCGCCTCTGTCAGTTCCTCTTTTTGTTCCGTTTCCTGAGCACTTGTAACAGTCTGTTCATCCGTAATTTTTTGCTCATCTGTTACGGCCGTTTTCTCTGGCGTCTTTAAGTTTTCTTGAGTTTGCTGGATTATTTCTGGTAAAGACTCTTCCGTTTTCACTGAAAGGCTTTCTTCTATTGTCGAGGTTTCTGCGTTCAACTCACTAGCTTCTGCTTTCAATACCGTCTCTTTTTCATTATCAGAGACAGATTCCAAAGCTTGAGACTTGCTTTCACAAAGCGATAAACTACCGGTTTCTTTTATCTGCTTTGTTTTTTCTGATTGTGATTGTGATTCTGACTCCTGCCGAATAGGATGAACATTAGAACGATCAGTCAATAAAAAATCAACATACTCTTCCAGTATGGTTTGTTCTTTACTCATTGTTGGCTTTTTTAATTTCATAAAACTATCTATGCCACTTTATCGTCAGCAGTCAGTTCCAACATAAATTCAGTTAATTTCTGATACGCTTCAACGCCATGAGTGAGGGGATAAGCTTTGCTCGGCGTCTGGTTTAATCTTGAAGCATCTCGAAACTTGGTATCAACGGGGATCCATTTTGACCAGAGATGGCTGGCAAACTCATCACGCATATTTCTTAATGCCAGAATTGAAGCTTTGGTTCTGCGATCAAACATCGTCGGTACGATGGTATATCCAATGGTATGATGTTGCGCTTTAATCACCATATTCAGCGTGTTCATCATTCTCTCCAGACCTTTTATGGCGAGAAATTCTGACTGAACAGGAATGATGAGCTGTTGACAGGCTGCCAACGCATTAATCAATAAAACCCCCAGAACCGGCGGACAATCAATTAGAATATAATCAAATTCGTTCGACATTAATTTTAAAACACGACTTATCGTTAAGCCCATTCCTCCCTGGGTACTAAACCGTTTATCTAAAGTCGCCAGACTCAGTGAAGCCGGTATCAGGCTGATATTTTTTTCTTTTGTTTCCAGAAGCGTATTTCTGGCGGCCAGAAGTGACTCTGGCGGGTTGGCAAACCAGTCATACAGTGTGGTATTTAATGCTTCACTATCATAACCAAAATAAGCGGTGAGAGAGGCATGCGGATCACAATCTACCATTAACACTCTATAATTGTTCTGCGACAATAATCCTGCCAGTGCAGCGACGGTGGTGGTTTTACCAACACCACCTTTTTGATTTGCCACAGTCCAGACTTTCACTACTACCCTCTCTTGTAATCTTTTGCTTCTTTAAATTTAAGTGGCTTAATTCGAACTTAATCAAACTGAACCTTAATTTTGTCATTTTTAATCGGGTCATGTTGACCTTGCACAAACTTGTTTTCTGGAGCGCCAGAGCGTTCATTCTTTATCTTTCTCGTCCGGCAAATCTTTGCCTCTGATCAGTATTCCTCCGCCAGGAAGACGAATAATTTTAAACTGCTGTTCTGCATCTTTTTTCTGCTCGGGTTTATCCGAGCTTTTACTGTCAACTTTCGCTGAAACGGCCTTATTCACATTAGAAAGTGACTGTTTACGCGAAATTGAAATCACTACCCGCCGGTTTTTGGTTCGACCTTCAGGCGTGTCATTTGAAGCAATTGGCTGATACTCACCATGCCCCTCGACACTCATTCTTGGCGGTTCTACCAGCAAGTTCTGCAATTTGCGTACCACTGCGACCCCTCGAGCACTGGATAACTCCCAGTTAGACGGAAATTTTTCAGTATCAATGGGAATATTATCGGTATGTCCGTGCACCAGTATCAATTGACGATTGGTATTCAGGTGTTTTGAGACTTCTTCCATTAGCGGATCAGCCCCCTGATTTAATATGTCGCTTCCTGACTGAAAAAGTAGTCCACTTTGCAGGTTAATATTAATCCAGTTGGGATCCGATTTTATTTCAGCAAGCTCCTGCTCACTTAAATCGCCCAGGGAATTTCGTAAACCATCTTCCAGAGCCTTAAACTCTTCGCTGCTGGCAAAATTTTGAGAATCCATGTTGCCGGACTCTGAAGAAGATTCAACCTCTGGCTGCTCAACATCATCACCGGTAACCGGTTGGACACTTCGATTAATTTCACCAACCTGAATAGGTTCACTACTTTTTAACGGTGATTCAAATGCCTGAACAAGCGAACTGGAAAGCAATTTATATTTGCTCTCATTAACCTGAGAAATTGAATACATCACAACAAAAAAGGCAAAAAGCAGGGTAATAAAATCGGCATAGGAAATCAGCCAGCGACCGGTTTCCTGATCATCTTCAAATATTTTTTCTCTGTTTCGTCGCATAACTTCACCGAACAACGTATCCGTATAACTTACTCTCTATGACGCGCGGATTTTCACCTTCTGCAATCAACGCCAGTCCTTCAATGACCATTTCACGATATTGGGATTGACCCGCAATCACAGCACGTAATTTGTGATAAACCGGAATAAAAAACAAATTAGCAATCCCGACACCATAAATGGTTGCGACAAAAGCAGTCGCAATTCCGCTGCCAAGCAATTCCGGATTACTTAAATTTCCCATCACATGAATAAGCCCCAGCACAGCGCCAACAATACCCAACGTGGGTGCATACCCACCTAAAGATTCATAGATTTTTGCTGATTTTAATAATTCTTTATCATTAACATCTAACTCTACATACATTGCATTTCGAATTGCAGCGGCATCATTGCCATCAACCAGCATGTTTAAACCTTTTAAGACAAAAGGATCAATACTCTCATCAATATTCTTTTCCAGACCGAGCAAACCTTCACGCCGAGCCAGATTACTCCAGGCGCTGATTCGAACGACACCTTCTTCAACGGGCTGAATTGGCGTGTTAACAACCCAGCGAAATATTTTTATGGCTCTGACAAAGGTACTGATATGTGACTGCAACATAACAGCCCCAATACTACCGCCCACCACGATCACAAAAGCTGCAGTATCGAGTAACATTTCGATACTGCCCCCACCTAATAACTGGCCTCCAAAGATGGCGAGAATGGCAATGATTAGCCCTAAGAAGGTTAATCTGTCCAGTCTCATTAGTTATCCCTGCTTTATCAGCGCTTCAGCGAACTGTTCAATCGGTAATTCAATATCCGACAATCCCGCTTTAGTCACTGACATTGGCATACCATACACCACACAGGTTGCCTCATTTTGAACCCAGATAGCACCGCCATTTGATTTAATTAACCGGCAACCTTCAGTGCCATCGGATCCCATTCCGGTCAGCACCACCGCCAGTATATCGCCACCAAAAACTTTTGAGGCGGATCCAAAAGTAACATCAACTGAGGGTGAAAACTGTAACCGGGGATCGGTAGGTCGAATTCTAACTTTGGGTACGGCAGAAGTTCCACTGAACACCATTTGCTTACCACCCGGTGCAACATACACATTGCCTTTTTCCAGGGACATACCGTCTTGTGCTTCAAGTATATTTAAATTACACAAGCTGTTTAATCGTGTTGCAAATGCTCCGGTAAATGTTCCCGGCATATGCTGAGTTATTGTAATAGGGTACGGGAAATTAGCGGGTAAATTGATTAACACTTTTTGTAATGCAACAGGTCCACCCGTTGAAGCACCAATGGCCACCACTTTTATTTTATTTCGAATAGAAGGAATGTCCTTGAGACTTCCCGACTTAGCCCGCGAAACTTTTCCTGTTGCAGGCTTTGAAACATCAGCTCTGGTTTTGGTATCCGCTGCAGGCTGGACCACTTTTTTAATGGTTCTAGCGCCGGCAATTTCTCTAATTCTCTGTTGCAGGTGCGCAGTAAAATCTGTATTTTCTGATGATAGCGATTCATAAGATTTTAGTAAGAAATCTGTGGCTCCCGCCTCTAGCGCATCCAGTGTAATTTTTGCATTTTCATAAGTGAGCGATGACAACATTAAAACTTTTGCATCACAAACCTTCACAATTTGCTTAAGAGCCGTCACCCCGTCCATGATAGGCATTTCAACATCGAGAGTAATGACATCAGGTTTTAACTGTTGTGCTTTTTCAATCGCCTCACGACCATTATTAGCAACACCGATTACCTCAATATCACTGGCCGCATGTAAAACACTCCCGACCCTACGGCAGAAAAATTGAGAATCATCAACGATAAGTACTTTTATTGCCACTAAAATTGCCTCACGCGGGAATTGTTGTCAGTTGAACTCCGACAGTTATAAAACGGACTATCAATTGTCAGGTCGTTATAAATAAGCCACTTGTTAACCCACATAATGTTTTAGAAGACTGGGGATATCAATAATCAATGCTATTCCACCATCGCTGGTAATCGTTGCGCCAGCCATTCCCGGCGTTCCCTGAAGCGACTTACCTAAGGGTTTAATCACCACTTCTTCCTGCCCTATTAGCGAATCAACAACAAACCCGACACGTTGCGTTCCAACCTGAACCAGGACAACATGACCTTCTCGTTGTCGATCTCCTCGGTCTTGAGTTAACCACTCGGTCAGATAAAATAATGGTAATGCCTTGTCTCTGACAACAATAACCAGTTGTCCATCAACAATGTTCGTTTTGGTTAAATCCAGGTGAAAAATTTCATTCACGGAAGTTAAAGGTAATGCAAAAGTCTGATCTTTAATTTTAACCATCAGTGTTGGTAATATTGCTAATGTCAGTGGTACTTTAATCAGTATTTTTGTACCACGGCCAAACGCTGAATCGATAGTAATTGAGCCATTAAGCTGGGTAATTTTGGTTTTTACCACATCCATTCCAACACCGCGTCCGGAAATGTCTGAAATTTCCTGCTTGGTTGAAAAACCGGCCATAAAAATCAAGTTGTAACATTCAATATCACTTAAACGGTCGGCATGCTCTTTATCCATCAATCCTTTATTCACCGCAATTCCGCGGAGCACATTTGCGTCCATGCCTTTACCATTGTCTTCAATGGCGAGCATAATATGGTCGCCTTCTTGTGCGGCTGATAAAATGATAGTGCCATTCCTGGGCTTACCTGCTGTCACTCGATCCTCCGGTAACTCAATACCATGATCAACCGAGTTACGCACCAGATGCACTAAGGGATCAGCAAGCGCTTCCACCAGGTTTTTGTCCAGGTCAGTATCTTCACCAACCATCTCCAGGGTAATTTCTTTCTTAAGACTACGTGCCAGATCTCTGACAACACGAGGAAATCGACCAAATACTTTTTTAATTGGCTGCATTCGCGTTTTCATGACTGCACCCTGTAAGTCTGCAGTCACAATATCGAGATTAGCAATCGCTTTGGTTAGTTCCTCATTCTGGGTGGATTGAGTAAAGGTTTTTAGTCGGTTTCTTGCCAGAACAAGTTCACCAACCATATTCATGATATCGTCAAGACGCTTAGTATCAACTCTGACCGTCGCCTCAGTCACCACACCACTGGCCGCTTTTTTTGCGCTACCCTTTGCATTGTCAGCGCTTGATTTTACTGGTTTTTTTGCAGCCTTTTTTTCTACGGCAGGCTTACTCTCTGGCTTTTTTGCAGGTGTTTTATCAGTCGCACTGGAAGCAGAAGGTTTTGATACGGGTGAAGAAGCTACTGATGCTGATTTCTGTTCTTTACCTTTAGTTGATGAATCTTTATTGACAGGCCCCTGACCTTCACCATGTAATTCATCTAGCAAGGCTTCAAACTCGTTATCATCTATCGCTTCGGAATCACCTGCAGATGCTGGTTTTTTCGGAGCAGGAGACGATTCTTTTGCCGTAGAAACAGTACCTCCCTTTCCATGCAGCTCGTCTAATAGTGCTTCAAATTCATCATCGGAAATATCATCGCTGGGACTAACCGCAGACGCTGCTGCTTTCTTATCTGGTTCAGGCTTTGCTTTTTCTTTCGGCTTAATTTTGTCATCACTATCCGCAGCAGTAAAAGTACCAGAACCATGAAGTTCATCGAGTAACTTTTCAAACTCATCATCAGTAATTTCATCACTGGAGGCTGCAACAATTTCACTTGAAGCAGGTTCTTTTGATACGCTTTCCGCTTCAGTCGAAGACTTACCGGCCCCATTTCCGTTTTGATTCAACTCCGACAGCAAGTCATCAAACTCGCTATCAGAAATATCATCAGAAGCATCTGCTTCTGATGATATTTCTTGTTCAGGTTGACCCGCATTAGCTGCCGGATCAGAGTCGGTTTCTTCATCAGTCCCTGTCACAAAAGTCTGTAGCTTTGCTAAAAATTCGGGCGCAGCACTTTCAGGATAATCTCCGCCTCTGACAGCATCAAACATATCATTGACCATATCCAGAGCCTGAAGAATATGATCCATCAGGTTGGCATCGGCAGTACGCTGACCATTACGTAGAATATCAAAAATATTTTCGGTGATATGACAAATTTCAACAAGTGGAGTCAGCGATAAAAAACCTGCTCCTCCTTTGACGGTATGAAACCCACGAAAAATACCATTGAGTAAATCCATATCTTCAGGATTATTTTCCAATGCCACCAACTGTTCGGACATAGACTCAAGGATCTCTCCGGCTTCTACCAGGAAGTCCTGTAAGATTTCCTCATCAGCTTCAAACGACATCTAAATACCCCTAAAAACCTAAACTTGATAACAAATCATCGACTTCATCCTGACCATCTAGTACATCATCACGTTTCTCTGCATCAATAATTGGACCTTCTACGCCTTCGGTTACAACAACAGCGTCTTTAGCACTATCGTATCCCGTCATATTTCCAAAAACTTTAATCACGTTAACCATGCTCTCTTCAACATCGTGTACCAGAGTGATAACCGTGCGTAAAACTTGTCCGGTGAGGTCCTGATAGTCCTGGGCCATTAAGACTTCGGTCATTCCTTCGTGCAAACTGACCGCAGACTGTTTATTTTTTCTCAGATGCTTTTCAGTATCTTCACAGAGTGATTTAAACTCTTTCCCGCTTAACTCTCGACGCCAGAGCTTTTGCCATTGTTCCAGATATACCTCAGAGTCTTTGGCCAGCTCATCAGCAAGTCGGTTACAATCTTCAACCTTATCCATCGTTTTATTGGCTGCATCTTCCGTTTTTTCAATCACAAAATTCAGTCGTTCACGCGCATCAGGAATTTCAGCCGCAGCCAGGTTGGTAAACTTATCATCGAGGTGAAAATTGGTAAGCGCTTCGTGTAATGTACGTGTTAATTTACCGATTTCAGAAAAAAGCTCATCCTCTCCTTCCTTATTAAAAGTATCAATTAATTGCTGAGCGTCTTCAATATTGTCAGCTTCTAAATGATTCAGTAACTCACGCGTTCTCGCGATGGTATCTTCGAGCTGCTCTTTGTTTGACAAATTCATGCTTTCAGTTCCTTAAACCAGAAATGAGTATCAACCATCGATTCTCTCGAATATTTTAGTTAACTTTTCATTGAGCGTTGCTGCAGTAAAGGGCTTAACAATATATCCGTTAACACCCGCTTGAGCGGCTTCAATAATCTGTTCTCGTTTTGACTCTGCGGTAACCATTAAAACAGGAATTGTCTTCAATTTATCATCAGCTCTAACCGCTTTTAACAAGTCAATTCCCTGCATTCCCGGCATATTCCAGTCAGTAACCAGAAAATCAAAATTACCCGTTTGTAGCAAGGGAAAAGCCGTATTACCATCATCAGCTTCATGGGTATTCGTAAACCCCAGATCTCTCAGCAGGTTTTTGATGATTCGACGCATGGTCGAAAAATCGTCAACCACCAGGATTTTCATGTTCTTATCCAAGTTCTATCTCCGCAAAGATTTATATATCAATAAGTTATCAATTTTTTTTAATTACACTAAACTTAGTCGAGAATAGCTATTTCTTCCAATCTTTTAACCGAGATTGTAGTCTTAGCATGGCCTGACTATTGATTTGACTAATTCGAGATTCACTAACGCCCAAAACTTCGCCAATTTCTTTCAGGTTCAGCTCCTCATCATAATAAAGGGCTAACACCAATTTCTCTCGTTCGGGTAAAGTTGCAATAGCACCCGACAAAGAATTTCTAAAATCTTCCTTCTGAATTTTTTCAAGTGGAGTCATTGAGCTATCGGACAAGCCCTGGCTAAAATAATCCTCATTGACACCCAGACCATCAAAATCCAGCATATGACCATTACTGACGTCCAGCAGCATCTGCCGATAGATTTTAACTTCTACCCCTAATTTTTCTGCAACTTCGGTATCTCTGGCATCTCGCCCGGTCCTTTGTTCGATTTCTTTTATTGCAGAAGCAATTGAACGTGAGTTTTTATGCACAGAGCGGGGAACCCAGTCACCACGTCGTATTTCATCGATCATGGAGCCTCGAATACGTATGCCTGCAAAAGTTTCAAAACTAGCCCCTTTGCTGGCATCAAAACTACCCCGGGCCTCTAATAACCCCAACATTCCAGCCTGAAGCATATCCTCCAGTTGAACACTGGACGGTAACCTTGCCAGCAGATGGTGAGCAATGCGTTTTACCAGTGGAGCATAACGCGTTGCAAAATCATCTTGTTGAACTCGACTATAGGTATCAGCACCTGTCACTTTTATAACCTTTATCTCTGAATATTTTTACTTCTTATTATTGGATTAGCAGAGCATATTCTAATATGCAAATCTGCGCTTAATATCTTTTACCAACTTACATTAACTAACCGGTTTATTACGAAACCAGTCGTTCCATAAAAAATTCAATATGCCCACTGGCGTCTTTTGGTACAGGCCACGACTGAATTTTTTTAGCCAGGCTTTTAATAGCAATAGAAGACGGACTTCTGGGAAAAGCTTCTACAAATGGCTTTTGCTTTTTTACTGAAACCCTGACATTTTCATCAAATGGAATGGCGCCCATGTAATCCAGGGTGACATCAAGAAAGCGTTTACAGACACCACTCAGCTTGGTAAACAATTCTCGTCCTTCCTGGCTGCTTCTGACCATATTGGCAAGCACATGAAAACGAACAATTTTATGTTCCAGGTTTAATACTTTCATTAACGCATACGCATCGGTAATAGAAGTAGGCTCATCACAGACCACCGTTAATATTTCCTGTGCTGCTTTTGCAAAATTAACCACCATATCGGTAATTCCAGCGGCCGTATCAACCACTAAAAAGTCGATATCACTGCCAATTTCACTAAATGCCTGGATAATGCCCGCATGTTCCACCGGAGAGAGTTCAGCCATATTTTTGGTGCCTGAAGATGCCGGTATAATCTGTAAACCATAAGGACCCTGGATAATCGTATCTTTTAACTCACATTTACCCGCTAAAACATGTGACAAATTATTTTTCGTCGGAATGCCGAGCATGACATCAACATTGGCCAACCCCAGGTCGGCATCCAGTAACATGACACGAAACCCCTGCTGACTCAAAGCCACTGATAAATTAACAGAAACATTGGTTTTGCCCACGCCTCCTTTTCCACCGGTCACAGCGATCACTTTAACTGGTTTTGACTTTTTAGAAGGTGATATGTCGATAACCTGATTCAAAAAATAACTCTCCACTTAAAATAACTATAGCCACCGCACTTCATCTAATGACCTGTTAATCAAAAATTAATTCGTTCATATCTCAACTAAGCATAGAACATTTTGAGCCTGTTGGGTTCCGATTCTCTGGAATATAAGGCCCGTGCCCTCTAAATAACCAAAAATATCCAGTTATAAAATATCTTATGACTTCTCAAACCCATTTCAATCTCTTCATCAGGCTGATTTAACCTGATTTTGCAACTTATCCGAAGACGGTGTTGTTAATGATTGTGCCAGTGTCCATTCGTCAGATTGATTGGCATATTTATTCGCTAACCAGACGGCTTTGGCCAATAAATGATGGTTTCTGGCCTGACGAATATCTTCTGGAACCCGTTGTCCATCAGTGGTGTATTCAACTGGAATATGCGATTTAATCACCACACTCAGTAGCTCTCCAAGACAAGCGGCTTCATCCAGCTTGGTCACAATAATTCCATCCGGTTGATAAGCGCTGAATAAGTTGAGTGACTGGCGTAACACAGCTCCCTGACTGGATGCTGACATGAGCAATAATTTGTTCACCTTAACAGAAGCTGTCGTTAACTCGGTCAGTGTTCGGGTTAACTGAGAGTCCTCAATACTCATACCTGCGGTATCAATAAGAATTAACTTTTTGTCAGCATATTTTTTTATCAGTGCAGAAAGAGACTGGTTTTCACTGGTACGGGCGGTGGGCACCTGAAGTATTCTGCCATAAGTGGCTAACTGTTCCTGCGCGCCAATACGATAGCTGTCGGTCGTAATTAATGCGACTGAATCCGCACCATGTTTTATCACAAACCGCGCAGCCAGTTTCGCAATCGTTGTCGTTTTTCCCACTCCGGTTGGTCCCATCAATGCGAAGACTCCACCTTTTGTCAGCAAACCGCTGTCGGTCACAGGAATCGATTTTGTCACGAGGGCTAAAGCCTGTTGCCAGGCGCACTCAACATCGGATTGCTGTTTGATATGTGGCAGCAATGAATTAAGAATATCTTTATCCAGCCCCAGCTCAGATAAGCGGCGTAAAATTGTTGCAGTCATTGGATCCTGCTCAGAAAAATGACTCCATGCCATTCCTTTCAGTTGCTCAGACATCATTGAGCGCATTAAGCCCAGCTCTTCTTTCATTGCCTGCAAACTGGGATCAAGACTCCATTCAATTTTTCCATTGGCCAGTAATGAACCTCTATCAGACTGTTCTTCAACTGGCCCTTCATCTGAAACCTGGCGAGATTGAGTATGGCCACCGTTCATCACCGGTTTGTCAGATTTTAAAGTGGACAGAAGTTGCGAGCTTATTTTTTCCTGCTCAGTTGTTTGAGTCTCGGCTGAGTTCATTTTTAACGAGCGGTTAGTCGCTATGTCTTTGTCTGAACCAGACGATCTGACAACTCCCTGACGGGCTTCAGCTGTTTCATTTGTTGGTCGGCTATCTGCAGAAGCAGAATCATCTGTTTTATTCTTACTGACCGAAGGCATGAGTGATTCGTCATAATCAATGGCGGCTACAACCTCTACACCACCTGCAACTTTTTTATTGGACAAAATCGCCGCATCAACACCAAACTCATCGGTGACCTGTTTTAGTGCGGAACGAAGATTATGGCTATAAAATCGTCTTATTTTCATTCTAACTCTCTCAAACTCTGTCACCTGAACTTTAAGTAGCATCAGGCAGAATTAACATTACCCACGGTGGCAATCACTTTAATCTGTTTGTTATCTGGAATTTCCTGATAACTCAATACATGTAAACCTTTAATACCAAACCGGGCAAACCGGGCCAGGGATAAACGTAATGCAGGTGCCGTTAATAAAATGGCTGGCTGTCCTGCAGCTTCCTGTTGTGCCACTACATCTTTTAGGGAAGATTGAATTCTATCGGCTAGTCCGGGTTCTATTCCAACAGCCTCTCCGCCCCCCTGTACCAATGACTGTTGCAATATCTGTTCCAGATCCGGAGCGAGAGTCACAACCGGAATTTCTGGTGCTAACCCGTTGATATTCTGAATAATTAAACGATTTAACGCGACTCTGACCGCACTCGTTAAAATGGCAGGATCTTGACTCCTGCTTGAAAATTCCGCCAAAGTTTCGGCGATAGTTCGCATATCTTTTAGTGGTACCTGCTCAACCAGCAGATTTTGCAGAACTTTAACCAGGCTTCCCAACGTCAGATTATCGGGCACCAGAGTTTCAGCCAGCTTGGGTGCAGATTTTGCCAGCCCTTTTAACATTTGCTCTGCTTCTTCATGACCAAAAAGCTCTGCCGCATGATTCTGAATAAGGTGACTGAGGTGGGTCGCTATTACGGTACTGGCATCAACCACGGTGTAACCTAAAGCCTGCGCATTATCTTTTTGCTCTTCTTCTATCCAGACGGCTTCCAGACCAAATGCTGGGTCTTTAGCGGCAATGCCTTCCAGCGCGCCAAAAACCTGGCCAGGATTAATAGCCATTTCTTTATCGGGGTAAACTTCTGCTTCTCCGACGGTAGCCCCCAGTATTGCAATACGGTAAGCGTTCGGTGAAAGATCAAGGTTATCTCTGATATGAACTGCAGAGACCAGAAAGCCAAGTTCCTGTGAAATCTTTTTGCGTACTCCTTTTATTCTTCCCATCAGTTTTCCATCCTGGGCGGGATCAACCATCGGGATCAATCGATAACCGACTTCCAGACCAATCTGATCAACTGGTGGCACATCTTCCCAACTTAATTCTTTAATTTGTGGTGCATCTGGCGCTTCAATTTCTTGTAATTCCAGCTCCTCAGCCTGTTGTGCCTGCTTTTTCTGACTCTGCTGAACATAATAACCAAGACCAATTGCCGCAGAGGCCAGAGTTAAGAAAGCAAAATGCGGCATTCCAGGAATAACTCCCATAATAAATAATATCCCGCCACTGACAAAAAGGGCCATCGGATTAGTCACCAACTGACTGATTAACTGTTCTCCCATATTTTGAGCCGCATTCTGACGAGTCACCATAATTGCTGATGAAGTTGATAAGAGTAAGCCGGGTATTTGTGCGACCAGACCATCACCAATAGTCAACAGCGCGTAATACTGCATGGCCGTAGAAAAATCGAGGCTATGTTGCCCCATACCAATAGCGACCCCGCCGAGAAGATTAATTAAAAGAATAAGCAGACCGGCCACCGCGTCTCCACGAACAAACTTGGAAGCACCATCCATTGCACCGTAAAAATCAGCTTCTTGCGCAACTTCCTGCCTTCGGTCTCTGGCTTCTTCCTGGGTTAGCAATCCAGCATTTAAATCCGCATCAATTGCCATCTGTTTACCGGGCATGGCATCAAGCGTAAATCTGGCACTGACTTCGGAAATTCTGCCTGCCCCCTTGGTGACAACAACAAAGTTAATAATAACCAGAATGGCAAACACCACCAGACCTACAGCATAGTTTCCACCAATAACCACAGAACCAAATGACTCAATTACATTACCAGCCGCGCCCGGCCCGGTATGACCGTTAATCAATACCACTCGGGTAGAAGCAACGTTCAGTGCCAGACGCATTAACGTAGTCACTAACAAAATGGTGGGAAAAACGGCAAAATCGAGTGGACGTTGAGCGTAAACAGTTGCCAGTAAAACAACCAGAGCAAGAGAAATGTTAAAGGTAAATAACATATCCAGTAAAAAAGTTGGCATGGGCAAAATCATCATTGCCAGCAAAATCAATAATAATAATGGCGTGCCTAAACCAGAAAGACTTCGCACCTGTAACTTTTCACTTAATAATTCTGCCATACTTTTTCTCTATATCAACAATAACAAATTAAAACTAATGTTTAAGATTCTCAGGGATCGGTAAATCTTTAATGGGTTTTGGTCTTGCACCTTTTCCCTGATTAAAACTTTTCAACTGAAAAATATAGGCCAGTACCTGGGCCACAGCCAGATACAATCCGTCAGGCACTTCACTGTCAATTTCAGTGGTATGATAAATTGCCCGTGCTAATGGCGGTGCTTCAATAATAGCGACATCATTGGCAATGGCCACTTTTCTGATCTGCATGGCAATAATATCAACCCCTTTGGCAACAACAATCGGCGCACTGGATCGTATGGGATCATATTTTAATGCAATGGAGTAATGTTCCGGATTGGTTACCACAACATCGGCATCGGGAATGGCATCCATCATTCTCGCTTGCGCCATCTCTCTTTGTAGTTGACGAATTTTTCCTTTGACTTCTGGTTTTCCTTCCATTTCTTTATATTCATCCTTTATTTCCTGTTTGGTCATTTTTAACTGCTTGGCATGTGACCAGATCTGATAAGGCACATCGATCAGCGCAATAATCAGCAGCGATAAAGAAATCAGAAAAAAACTTCGCGTGACCAGGTTCATCGCTTGCCCAATACCTGCATTTGCCGAACCAGTCCCCAGGGTGACAAGATCGGGAAAGACCATGGTCATTACAAAATAGCCGACAACAAAAACCACCGACACTTTTGCAAGTGCTTTGAGTAATTCAACCAGCGCATGGGTACCAAACATTCGTTTAAATCCTTTTGCCGGAGACATGCGGTTAGCCTGAGGCTTAAAAGCTTTGGCGCTAAACGAAAGACCACCGGTTAACAAAGGAGAACATAAGGCCAGAACAAACAATACAAAAAAGAACGGCGCAACCGCCCAGATAACTTCTCCCATTAGCTCTCCGAGAGAAGCAACCATCATTTTATCGGTGAAAATTGATTTTTGATCCGGTGAAAAAGCTTTTTTTGCCATATTGGCAAACCCCGTCCCCATCGTTCCTGAAAAACTATAAAGTGAAACGGAAGCCGTTATTAATAATAACGCAGTTGTCAGTTCTTTGGAGCGAGCAACCTGGCCTTTTTCGCGCGCCTCTTTCTGACGCTTGGGTGTCGCCTGTTCGGAACGTTCGCCTGAGTCACTCTCTGCCATTAGCTCTCTCTGTTACTTTTGTTACTAATATTTTCTATCGATTGATTATAGAGAATACAACTAAAACCTGACTAACAATCTAGCCCGACAATTGTGCACATTAATGCACTGGCTTTAACCAATTGCCCCTCAAAATGAGGAACAAAATAAACCAGGGTTAACCACACCAGAATTAATCCAGAAATCATAGTTAATGGAAAGCCCACCGCAAAAACATTAATTTGTGGTGCTGCTCGTGTCATCACACCAAATGAAATATTAACAATCAACAGGCTCGCAATACAGACCAGTGCCATGACTAACGCTGTAGCAAAAATCCATTTACTCCACAAAACAATTTCATATAACATGGGTAAAAAACTCTGGCTTGATCCAATAGGCAAAGTATGGAAACTTTCAACAACAAGACGCAACATCATTAAATGACCATCAACCGCGAGGAACATCAGCGTTGTCATCATTAAAAAAAACTGCCCCAGAGCTGGAACGCTGGTACCATTAGCCGGATCAACCAGAGAAGCAAACCCCAAACCGGATTGCATTGCGATGATCTGCGCGCCCACGACAAAAGTCTCCATCATCAGTCGAGAAATAAATCCCAGCGCAACCCCTATTAGCGTTTGTTCAATCGTCAGTATAATACTCTCGCCAGTAAACAAAGTAATCGGACTGGTCGCCGGAAGTACTGGCACCACTAACACGGTAATACTCAGAGCGAGTAATAGCCTGAACCTTGCTGGTAAATTACGAGAACCAACCACAACCAGTGTCATTAAAAACCCAGACAGCCGGGCAAATGGTAAGACATAGCTCGCCATTTCACTGAGTAAATATTCTGCGCTAAATAACAACATGGCCAAACATTAAAACCTACCCTATCAGCTCTGGAATGGATAAATAAATTTCATTGGCAAATTCAATTAACGTGGCAAAAAACCAGTTGGCCAGAAACATTAAAGTTGCAAGTGTGACAATTAATCGAGGAAGAAATGATAAAGTCTGTTCATTAATACTGGTTGCAGCCTGAAAAATTGCGACAATGAGCCCTACAATTAATCCCGGCATAATGGTTGCCGCAACCAGTATAATAATTACGTAAAGTGCACTTCTGAATACTTCAACCACAACCTCGGGAGTCATAATTTAACCTGTTTATGTAAAGCTGGTTGCTAATGTACCCACGACCAATGCCCAGCCATCAATCAGAACAAAAAGCATAATTTTAAATGGCAAAGAAATGATCAAGGGGGATAACATCATCATTCCCATGGCCATCAGTATACTGGCAATGACCAGATCGAGAATTAAAAAGGGGATAAACAACAAAAAACCTATCTGAAAAGCCGTTTTTAATTCGCTAATAATAAACGCAGGAACCAGAACTTTAAACGGTGGCGTTTCTCCTTCTTCCAGTGCAGGAGTTGCCGACAAATCCATAAAAAGCACAATATCACTTTCCCGTGTTTGCTGAATCATAAAATAACTAAATGGTTCCTGAGCTGCCTGCAATGCTTCTGTGGCTGTCAGTTTTTCGTCAATATAGGGTTTCACCGCGTTATCAGTGACCTGTTCTATAACTGGAGACATAATAAACAGTGTCAAAAAAAGGCTGAGCCCTATAAGGATTTGATTTGATGGCGTCTGTTGCATTCCCAGCGCCTGACGAAGAATTGCAAAAACAACGGTGACTCGAATAAATGAAGTCATCATCATGACAATCGCAGGCAAAAAAGTCAGCAGTGTCATTAATCCCAACACTTGAAGAGTGACACTATATTCCTGATTGCCGGACTCGTTTGTTTCAACACTTAATACAGGAATACCCGCATCAGCCAGTACCGAAACAGGCATGCACATAATAAAAAATAATATTATCGTTTTTATTAAATGCAAAACTCTCGAGTGAGACATTAATTTAATTCCCGGGAGATTTTAGACATATTTTTTGGTTCCCCTTTAGCTGCAGAACTTCGGCAACCTTTTTGAGGTTTAAGAAATTGTTTCATCATGCCGTCAAATGTTCGGTTGGACTCTTTCTTTTCTATCGGTTCATCCAGTTGACAGATTTTGTTAATTGAATGGGCAGTAACACCCAGTACATATTGTTGCTCCTGAATTTCAACGATGACCAGTTTTTCTTTTGCCCCCAGGCTTTGAGATTCAATGACTTTGATATGTGAAGCAACCAGATTAAAGCGAGAGAAATTTTTAAGACAATAAGCCAGTACAAAAATAATCAATAAGACCCCTGCAAGTCCTCCCAGCATCGGTAACACGCTATCCGAAGGTAACATTTTACTATTACCTGATGTTTGCTTTTTATCTAATAGCTGACGCGTCGTTAGCTTCTGTTTTTCTTGCGTTATTTTATCCTTTTGATTGTTCGTTGTATTGGTACCAATTGTATCGGTGGCTTTATTCTCTCCTGATTTAACATTTGCTTTATCAACATCGATAGCACCACTAATCTTTTTGGTTTTGCCAACAGGCTCGATATTGTGCGTTTTTTCAGTACTCACATTTTCCTGTGGTTCAACTGCTTTCTCATTATCTGCCGCACCGTGATCAGCCGCATTAATACCGCCGACAGTCAGGCTCACAATGATTAACAAATGCGTTAAAACCCATTTAAGTAAATTGAAATATTTATCAGATATCATACG